>NZ_JBEOZN010000141.1:0-24191 GCF_040298085.1 Streptosporangium sp. NPDC001681
GGCGCGCGCCCGCCCCCCCCCCCCCCCCGGGGGGGCAGAAGATCAGCTCGACTTCGCCAGCACCTTGTTGGCCTTGGCCTCGGCGTCGGCCAGGAGCTTGTCGATGTCGGCGTCCTGCCTGGTCAGCACCGCCGACATGGGGACGTCGAGGATCGCGTAGAGCTCCTGGGACTTCGGCGGCTCCAGCTTGTTCTGGATGGTCGCCGATCCCTCCACGAAGGGGGTGAAGTTCTCCACCGGCACCGTGGCGTTCACCTTACGCAGCTCGGTGATCTCCTTGCCCGGCGCGGCGTCGCCGTACAGGTCGGGGATCGGCAGGCCGACCGGGCGGCCCTGCTGCTTGCTGCGCGCGTAGTTGAACTGCCCCTGGCCCGGGGTCAGCTCATGGAACTCCAGCCACAGCATGGCAGCCTTGATCTTCTCGGGCGTGGCCTTGGGGTTGATCATGTAGCCGTCGCCGCCGTTGAGTGAGGCCCTGGCCTCGGGCAGGGCGGTGACCCCGTAGTCCTCGAACTTGCCCTTGAAGTCGTTGTTGACCGTCTGGACGACATCCGGGGCGCCGATCATCATGCCGAGCTTGCCGCCGCCCATCATCCGCATCAGGTCCTCCCACTGGAGGAGCTGCTTGGTGCCCATGCTGTTGTCGGTCCAGCGCATGGTCTTGAGGTTCTCCAGGACGGCCTTGCCCTCCGGGCTGTTGAACGCCGCGGTCTTGCCGTCGGGAGTGACCATCTCGCCGCCCCGCCCGTAGAGGGAGGCGGCGAAGTGCCAGCCACCGGTGTTGCCGGCGCTGTACTCACCGAATCCGACATATCCGGCACCAAGTCCGGAGATCTTCTTCGCGGCCTCCTGCACCTCGGCCCAGGTCTTGGGCGGCGCGGTGGGGTCGAGACCCGCCTGGGTGAACAACTTTCGGTTGTAGACCAGGCCCATGGAGTAGTTGTTCCTGGGAAGGCCGTAGATCTTGTCGCCTTCCTTGAAGATGCTCATGACGTCGGGCCGCAGGTCGCCCAGCTTGGTGACGCTGCCGACGTACGGGCTGATGTCGGCCGCCTGGCCCGCCGCGATGATCTTCTTGACATCGGTGTAGTAAACGTAGAAGACGTCCTCCATCGTGCCGCCGGCCAGCTTCGCCTGGAAGGTGTCCGGGTTGATGCAGGGGAAGGCGTCCTTGCTGTCGATCGTGATGTTCGGATGCAGCTTCTGGAACGCGGCGACGTCCTCGTCCCAGGCGGTTCGCTCCAGCGGGTTGCTCTTCGGCGGCTGGCAGCCGACGGAGATCGTGACCGGAGCATCGGCCCCAGCGGCGCTCGGACTGGTTTCGGCGGCCTTGGATCCGCTGTCGTCGTTGCCGCAACCGGCGGCGGTGAGCGCGATGGCTGCGGCAAGCAGCATCGAGAGCTTGGGGGATTTCATCCGAGGCACTCCTTGGCGGGTCGGTTGCGAGAAACATATAGATACGTGCAGGAAGTAGCAAGAGCTCGTCAGTTCAGATGCAAAAAAGTGACAGTGACCGGCCGGTCATCCCGCCGTAACACCTCGCCGCAACCAAGAAATCCGTCTGACCTGCGAATATGTCGAGACGACGCGGGATGTAGTCATCCGGCTGCAAGAAGATGCTTGATGACGTCATTTTCTTGTCGGAACTTTCAGAAAGCGGTTGTTCGAAGCCGTACCGTCCGGGGCGCCGGAAGGAGGGCCCTGCCGGTGAGATCATGGAGTCCAGCACGCGTGCCGGCTACTATCCCGGCGCCCGCCGGATGAGGATCAAGATGATCGCCGACCGGGGGACGGGCCGGCTGCTGGGGCCCGGATCGTCGGCCAGGAGGGCGCGGCCAAGCGCATCGACGCCCTGGCCATCGCCGTCTGGCACGAGATGACCGCAGAAGAGATCACCGGGCTCGACCTGTCGTACGCTCCCCCCTTCGCCCCCGTGTGGGACCCCGTTCTGATCGCCGCACGCAAGACGGCCGAACACGTCGAGCGGCTCGGCCGGAAGGGCTGATCCGCCGGCCCGACCTGGACACGGCGGCCACGAGAAACCCCGGGTGGATGGTTGGGCCGGATGAGAGCGGGCAAGGGCGAAGAATCCAAGTGCCGAAACCGACAAGGAGTAGCAATGCTCACATTGACGGACACCGCAGCCCAGGTAATCCGGGATCTCAGCTCGCAGGTGACGGACTCTCCCGATACCGGGGTCCGCATCTCGTCTCAGAGCGACGGCACCGGATCGCTCATGCTGTCGATCGCCGAACACCCCGAGTCCGCCGACAAGGTGGTGGAGTCGGCGGGAGCACGGATCTTCCTCGACCCGCAGGTCGTGGACATGCTGGACGACAAGTCCCTGGACGCCGACGTCGACGAGGGTGGCGGCGTCGCGTTTCTCGTCACCGAACAGCCTCACTGACCATCCGCCGTAAATCCGGCACGCGTGCCCCGATCCCCCCGGGGGGACCGGGGCACGTCCGCGTTCTCAGCGCTCCCTCGGCCGTCCTCGTCAGGGGTTGAGCAGGATCTTGATGGCCCCGTCCCGCTTCTTCTGGAAGATCTCGTAGCCGTAGGGGGCCTGGTCGAGCGGGAGCCGGTGGGTGGCCAGGTCCATGACCCCGAGCGGATCGGCGTCATCGGTCACCAGCGGCATCAGGTCGTCGATCCAGCGCTTGACGTGGGCCTGGCCCATCCGCAGCGTGATGCCCTTGTCGAACATCCTCAGCATCGGCAGCGGGTCGGCCATGCCGCCGTAGACGCCGACGACGGAGATCGTGCCACCGCGCCGTACCGTGTCGATGGCCTGGTTGAACGCGGCCAGCCGGTCGACCCCCGCGTTGGACATCAGCGGGGCGGCGATCGCGTCGGGCAGCAGGCCGGTGACGGTGTGGGCGAACTTGGCGACCGGGGAGCCGTGCGACTCCATGCCGACCGCGTCGACGACGGAGTCGGTGCCGCGCCCGCCGGTCAGATCCCTGACCGCCCCGGGGATGTCGCCGGTCACGGACGCGTCGAGCACCTCGACGCCGTGCCCTCGGGCCATCGCGAGCCGCTCCTGCACCCCGTCGACGCCGATGACCCGGTAGCCGAGGTGCCTGGCGATCCGGCAGGTCATCTGCCCGATCGGTCCGAGCCCGAAGACCGTGACGCTCCCGCCGTCGGGAATGCCGGCGTACGACACCGCCTGCCAGGAGGTGGGCAGCACGTCGGACAGGTAGACGAACCGCTCGTCCGGCGGCCCCTCGGGGACCTTGATCGGGCCGAACTGCGCCTGCGGGACCCGCAGGTACTCGGCCTGCCCGCCGGGGACCTCGCCGTACAGCCTGGTGTAGCCGAACAGGGCCGCGCCCATGCCCTGGTCGCGGACCTGGGTGGTCTCGCACTGGGCGAAGAGGCTCATGCGGCACATGTGGCAGTGGCCGCAGGCGATGTTGAACGGGATGACCACCCTGTCGCCCGGTTTGACGGCGGTGACCTCGGGGCCGACCTCCTCCACCACGCCCATCGGCTCGTGGCCCAGGATGTCGCCCTCGCCCATGAACGGCCCCAGGACCTCGTACAGGTGCAGGTCGGAGCCGCAGATGGCGGTGGTGGTGATTTTGATGATCGCGTCGTTCGGTTCCTTGAGCGCCGGATCGGGAACCTCCTCGACCCGTACGTCGCGCCTGCCATGCCAGGTGAGAGCCTTCATTTTCCCTCCCCTATCGCGTGAGCTGTGACGATGCCTCCTTACCCGCTCCGTGAGGGCCAAACTGGGTGGTTCTCCGCCGGGGTGCGACCTGCCCGGGAAACCGGCGTGGCCTCCACGGGCAGGGCACGGGCGGGGTCGTGGTCAGTACGGCCAGGTCCAGTCGCGGATCTCGGCGGGATCCTCGCCGTACTCACGGGTGTAGGCGCGAGCGCTCAGCCGGCGATCCATCATGTGCTGACGCAGATGCGCCGACCGCTCCGCCAGCCCGGGAACCCGGTCGATGACATCCATGACCAGGTGGAAACGGTCGATGTCGTTGAGCATGGCCATGTCGAACGGGGTGGTGGTGGTCCCCTCCTCCTTGTAGCCGCGCACATGGATGTTGTCATGGCCATGGCGCCGGTAGGTCAGCCGGTGGATCAGCCACGGATAGCCGTGGAAGTTGAAGACGACCGGCTTGTCGGCGGTGAAGAGCGTGTCGAACTCCGCGTCCGACATGCCGTGCGGATGCTCGCTCGGCGGTTGCAGCCGCATCAGGTCCACCACGTTGACCACCCGCACCTTCAGCTCGGGCAGGTACTCGCGCACCAGGGCCGCCGCCGCCAGCGTCTCCAGCGTGGGCACGTCCCCCGCGCACGCCAGCACCACGTCCGGCTCGGTGCCGGCATCGCTGCTGGCCCACTCCAGGATGCCCAGGCCCCGGGTGCAGTGCGCGATCGCCTCGTCCATCGGCAGCAGGTCCAGCACCGGCTGCTTACCCGCCACGATCACGTTGACGTAGTCACGCGAGCGCAGGCAGTGATCCGCCGTCGACAGCAGCGTGTTGGCGTCCGGCGGCAGGTAGACCCGCACCACCTCGGCCTTCTTGTTCATCACCACGTCCAGGAAACCCGGATCCTGATGGGAGAAACCATTGTGATCCTGACGCCACACATGCGATGACAGCAGGTAGTTCAACGACGCGATCGGCCGCCGCCAGTGAATCTTCCGGCAGGCCTCCAGCCATTTGGCATGCTGGTTGAACATCGCGTCGACGATATGGATGAACGCCTCGTAGCAGTTGAACAGCCCATGACGGCCGGTCAGCAGGTACCCCTCCAGCCAGCCCTGGCACAGGTGCTCGCTGAGCACCTCCATCACCCGCCCGCCCCTGGCGAGGTTCTCGTCGGTGGGCAGGATCTCGGCGTCCCAGGCCCGGTCGGTGACCTCGAAGACCGCCGACAGCCGGTTGGACGCCGTCTCGTCGGGGCCCATCAACCGGAAGTTGTCGGGGTTGGCGGCGATCACGTCACGCAGGAACATCCCCAGCACCCGGGTGGGCTCCGTCGACACGCGAGCGGGAGCCTTCACCTCGACCGCGTAGTCACGGAAGTCGGGCAGTGCCAGCGGCCGCAGCAGCTCACCGCCGTTGGCGTGCGGATTGGCACTCATCCGCAGCGGCCCCTCGGGTACCGTCTCCAGGACCTCCGCCACCGGGTGGCCCCGGCCGTCGAACAACTCCTCCGGCCGGTAGGAGCGCATCCACTCCTCCAGCATCGCCAGATGCTCGGGACTGTCACGCACTCTGGTCAACGGCACCTGATGCGCCCGCCAGGTCCCCTCCACCGGCAGGCCGTCGACCTCACGCGGCCCCGTCCACCCCTTCGGCGTCCGCAGGACGATCATCGGCAGGCGGTCGGCCCGTCCGTGCCGGTAGTCGGCGATCTGGTCGAACACCCGTTCCAGGGTCTCGGCCATCAGCGCGTGCATGACCTCGGGGTCGTCGCCGGAGACGAAGTGCGGCCGGTAGCCGTACCCCTCCATCAGCTTGACCAGTTCCTCCTCGGGGATCCGGGCCAGCACGGTCGGGTTGGCGATCTTGTAACCGTTCAGGTGCAGGATCGGCAGCACCACCCCGTCACAGGCGGGGTCGAGGAACTTGTTGGAGTGCCAGCTGCCCGCCAGCGGCCCGGTCTCGGCCTCGCCGTCACCGATGACGCAGGCCACCACCAGGTCCGGGTTGTCGAACGCGGCTCCGTAGGCATGGGCCAGGGCATAGCCCAGCTCACCGCCCTCGTGGATCGACCCCGGGGTCTCGGGCGCGACGTGGCTGGGTATGCCGCCGGGAAAGGAGAACTGCCGGAAGAGCCGCTGCATCCCCCGAGCATCCTGCCCCACATCCGGATATTTCTCGGTATAAGAGCCCTCCAGCCAGGCATGCGCCACCGCCGCGGGACCGCCGTGGCCGGGACCGGCGACGTAGATCATGTCCTGGTCGCGTTCGGTGATGATCCGGTTGAGGTGGGCGAAGCAGAAGTTCAGCCCCGGCGTGGTCCCCCAGTGCCCCAGCAGCCTGGGCTTGATGTGCTCGGGTCGCAACGGCTCGGTCAGCAGGGGGTTGGCCAGCAGGTAGATCTGACCGACCGACAGGTAGTTGGCCGCGCGCCAGTAGGCGTCGACGTGCGCGAGTGCGTCCATACATCGACAGTTCCTCCACGGAGGCGTTCCAACCTCGACGGGGCGAACGTGTTCATCCCGCGTGCCGGGCACGAGCGGGAAGGCGCCCGCTACGGGCGGCCCCACCTGGGTTCCCCCTGGACGCCCCCGCACCGGGCCGGAGCCGGGATCTCCACACCACCGTGATCATCTGTGTCTCCTGTCCCATTACGGTATTGAGGTGGAATGTACGAAGATCTCCGGGTGAGCCGATGGCACCGTGGCGGTGTTCGAGGATGCGGTGGTTCCCCTCGCCGGGAACGTCGGGAGTGAGCAATGAGATTTGTCGGGTTTCGGGATGGTCGTCAGGTCCGGGTGGGAGTGCTGACCGGCACCGACCAGGTGGTGCCGCTGGCCGAGGTGAGCGAGTTCTACGAGGACCTGCCCGGCTGGACCGCCAGGGCGCGCGAGCTCACCACCGGTGAGCCGGCAGGTGAGCTGGCGTTGGGCGAACTGAGCCTGGCTCCGGCGGTGACCGGTTCCGCACGGGTGCTGTGCGTCGGGTTGAACTACCGAGAACACGCCGCAGAAGGCGGTTTCTCCACCCCGGAGACACCGACGATCTTCGGACGGTGGACGACGTCGCTCGCGGTCGACGGGACGCCCGTGCCGGTGCCGCCGGACGAGGCGGGCCTGGACTGGGAGGTCGAACTGGTCGCGGTGGTCGGTACGGCCATGCGGTGCGTGGACCCGGAGACCGCGCTCGCCGGGGTGTTCGGCTACGCGGTCTTCAACGACCTGAGCGCCCGGCGGGCACAGCGGCTGACCGCGCAGTGGACGCTCGGCAAGAACTCCGACCACAGCGGGCCGATCGGGCCTGTCGTGACCGCCGACGAGGTGGGCGACCCGGCCGGTGGCCTCCGGCTGGTGACCCGGGTCAATGGCGAGGTCGTCCAGGACGGCGACACCAAGGACATGATCTTCCCGGTCGGGCAGGTGCTGGCGCACCTGAGCCGGACGATGACGCTGCTGCCCGGAGACCTGGTGGCGACCGGCACGCCCTCGGGGGTGGGGCACGCACGCACCCCGGCGTGGTTCCTGCGGCCCGGTGACGTGGTCGAGGTGGAGATCGACCGGCTGGGCTCGGTGCGCAACCCGATCGTGGCCTGGCCGGAGAGCTGAAACGACGTCGCAGGCGTCTTGGCCGGTGCGCTTCCATGTCGCGGCGCGCCGGGATGAGAGGCCGTTCGAGGAGAGGAACCCCTGAGTGAGAATCGCCATCATCGGCGGAGGCCTCGGCGGGCTGGCCGCCGCCCTGCTGCTGCGGCAGGCGGGTGTCGAGGCAGTCGTGTACGAGCAGACCGCCGAGCTGCGTGAGGTCGGCGCCGGGATCGTGGTGGGCCCCAACATGGTCCGTCCCCTGGCGCGGGCCGGTCTCGGCGAGCGGCTGGCGTCCTTCGCCGTGCCACTGGAGGCCGCCTGGGAGTTCCGGCGCTGGCAGGACGGCCGGGTACTGTTCTCCCAGCCGATGGGCGAGGAGTGCCGCCGGCTGTACGGCGCCGACTGCTACGTCGCGCACCGGGCCGACCTGCTCGAGATGCTGTTGGAGGCACTGCCCTCGGACGCGGTCAGGGCCGGCCGGAGGCTGGAGACCTTGCGCCAGGACGGCTCCGAGGTCGAGCTGGTCTTCACCGACAGCCGGGGCGAGAAGACGACGGTGACCGCCGACGGGGTGATCGGCGCAGACGGCATCCACTCGGCGGTACGGCCCACGGTCGTCGAGGAGGCGCCGCCGCGTTTCTCCGGGCTGTGCGCCTACCGGTGCCTGGTCGAGGCCGAGCACGCGCCGGAGCTGGCGCTACGCCGGGTGCAGACGCTCTGGCTGGGCCCGGGCCGTCACTTCGTCCACTACCCCATCAGGGACAGAAAGCTGATCAACATCGTCGCGATCGTGCCCGCCGGCGACTGGCGTGTCGAGTCGTGGACCGCAGAGGGGCGGATCGAGGACCTGGCGCGCGAGTTCGAGAACTGGGACCCGCGGCTGAGGCAGCTGGTCGCCTCGGCCACCGAGACCAGGCGCTGGGCCCTGTACGACCGCACCCCCCTGGAGCGCTGGACATCCGGGCGGGTGGCCCTGCTGGGTGACGCCGCCCACTCGATGCTGCCCTTCCTCGGCCAGGGAGCCGCCCAGGCGGTCGAGGACGCGGTGGTCCTCGCGAGCTGCCTGCGTGCCGCCACCCGCGAGACGGTGGCGCAGGCGCTGGCCCGCTATGCGGAGATCCGCCGGCCCCGGGCCTCGCAGGTGCAGCTGATGAGCCGTGGCCGCGAGGTGCAGAACCACCTGCCCGACGGGCCCGCCCAGCTGGAGCGCGACGCGGCCTTCGCCGGCGGCGACCCGCTCCGGCAGAACGCCTGGCTCTACGGCCACGACCCCGAGACGATCATGGCAGGCTGAGGCGGCCCGGCCTCGCGCCGCCGGGCTCCGGCCCGCTCGGGGTGGGAACACCCGGCGGCGCGGGTGGTCGCTCCACCTTGCGCACCCCGCCCAGGCCGGCCGGCAGCCCTGACATGAGGTAGACGACGACCTTGGTACGAACGACCGGCACGCCCATGAGGCCGGCGGCGTCCTCGCTCCCGCCGATGGCGTGGACGTTCCGCCTTGCGCCGGGCGAACTCCTGGGTGGTGGTGCCGACGCCGACCACGATCGCGTCGCCCTCTTCGACCGGGGAGACCGCGAGATCGGCGATGGCCCGCTTCACGGTCCGGCCGTGACATCGCCCCGGGACTCGGTGGACGTCACGGTGGACGTCATCGACCGCGGCCACCCCTCGGCGGCATCGGTGAGCAGGTCACGGGCGTGCATGATGGCGGCGGGGGTGTCGGGGAAGATCAGGCCGTCGCGACGCAGATGGTCGGCCACCCCGAGCGCGGCCAGAACCTGATCGTGGCCGGGCCGGATGCCGGACAGCAGCACGACGATGCCGCGGTGTTCCAGATCGGTGATCACCTCTCCCAGCACCCGCGCCCCGGTGGCGTCGAGAGTGGAGACCCGGGACATGCGCAGGATCACCACGCGCGTGTCGGCGACCTCCGACAACTCCAGCAGGAACCGATGGGCGGCGGCGAACACCAGCGGCCCGTCGAACCGGTAGGCGACGATGTGCTCCCGCAGAAGCCGGTACTCCTCCTCGCTGTGGTCACCGCTCTCCAATGGCACCCGCTGCACCTGCGCGTTCCTGACGATGGCGCGCAGCGCCAGGACGATCGCCGTACCGATGCCGACGGCGACCGCGGTCACCAGGTCCACGGCGACCGTGACGACGAAGGTGAGCAGCATGACGAGCCCGTCACCACGTGTCGCGCGCGCGATGGCACGCAGCGAGCCGACCTCGACCATCCGCACCGTCGTGGCCAGCAGCACACCGGCCAGCGCCGCCAGCGGGATGTGCCCGACGACTCCGGACGCGGCGAGCACGATCACGGCCAGCACCACCGCGTGGGTGAGCGCGGCCAGGCGGGAGCGGGCGCCCGAGCGGACGTTGACCGCGGTGCGGGCGATGGCGGCGGTGGCCGGGATGCCGCCGAACAGCGGCGCGGCCAGATTGGCGATGCCCTGGCCGAAAAGCTCGCGGTCAGGGTGGTGTCTCTCGTTGACGCTCATCCCGTCGGCCACGGAGGCGCACAGCAGGCTTTCCAGGGCCGCCAGCGCGGCGACGGCCAGCGCCGAGGGAAGCAGCGCGGCTATCGCGCCGGTGTCGAGGAAGCCCAGCGAGGGGGCGGGCAGACCGGCGGGAAGCGCTCCGATGCGGGCGACATCAAGGCCGCCGAAGACGGTGACCATCGTCGCCAGCGCCACGCCGATCAGCGAGAAGGGCAGGCCGGGCCGCAGGCGGGCACCGACCAGCATGAGGGCGGCCACCGCCACGGCCATCACCACCGGCACCGGGTCGGGGGCGGCGGCGAAACGGGCGACGGCCTCGGCGGCCACCCGCCAGACCTGCTCCCCGTCCACTCCCGAGACCCCGAGGGCGGCGGGCACCTGCTGCAGCGCGATCACCATGGCGATCCCGGCGGTGAACCCCTCGATGACCGAGGTGGGGATGAACTGAACGTAGCGGCCGACCCTGGCCACCGCGAGCCCGACCAGCATCACCCCGGCCAGCAGTCCGACCATCAGCACACCGGGTGCGCCGAACCGGTGCACGATCGGCAACAGCACCACGGTCATCGCGCCGGTCGGCCCGGAGACCTGCAGGTTGCTCCCGCCGAAAACCGCCGCGAGCGTCCCGGCGACGATCGCGGTGACCAGACCTGCCTGGGCCCCCATCCCCGAGCTGACCCCGAAGGCCAGCGCGAGGGGCAGCGCCACGACCGCCACGGTCAGCCCGGCCAGCAGATCCCGTCGCGGATCGCGACGTGCGGGTGCCCAGTCGGCGCGAGTGGGCAGCAGGTCCGACAGGCGGGCCCGCAGCCGCCCTGCGGCGGCGGGCGTGCTCACCCGCGAGCCTCGGCGCGCAGTTCGGCGAGCAGCTCACCCTGCTCGGCGAGCAGCTCGGTCAGGATGGATCGCGCCGCGAACATCAAGGTGGCCACATCCGGGGTGGAGAGCACGTACACGACGGTGGCGCCCTCCCGGGTGGCGGTCACCAGCCCGGCACGGCGCAGCACCGCCAGCTGCTGGGAGAGGTTGGACGCCTCGACGTCGATGGCGCTCAGCAGATCCCGCACCGGCAGGGGGCCGTCCTGCAGCAGCTCCAGCACCCGGACACGGACCGGATGGCCGAGGGTGCGAAAGAGCTCGGCCTTGGCCTGGTGCAGTGGCACCGGCATGATCACGCGGCCCCGGCGACTGGCCCGCCACCGGGGGGGCGTACATCGACGCCGTGCCGGGCGGCGATGCGCAGCAGGTTCTCCAGGCGCCCGGTCAGGACCTCGACCGCGTAATCATCGGAGGCCCGGCGCATGAGCTCCAACTCGCCGTCGACATCGGCTATGCGCGCCCTTAACTCCGCCGCGAACTCGCTCTCGCTCACGCCCCCCACCTCCCGTGGATCAGGTCATCCCCGGCGTCCGGTTTACCGGCACACCCTTCCTGATGATGTGCCAAATTGCATAATTCTTCAAATCGTAATGACGTTGGCTATGATGGCGGGAGCCGTTTTCCACAGGTCCCCGGCCGGTCGGGCCCGATCAATGACGGATCGACCGCCAAGCGGGATACTTGGTGCGGCTACCGCGGGCTGACCTGCGGCGTCAGAGCGCGCCAGCCGGCGATGCGACAGTGACGAGAGGCCGAGCACGGCCTGCGTGAGGGAGTACAGCCAATGGGACGGGGCCGAGCCAAGGCGAAGCAGACAAAGGTTGCTCGCGAGCTGAAGTACAGCAGCCACAGCATGGATCTCGACCGGTTGCGTAAGGAGTTGGGCGCCGGTGACGACACCGCGCCGGAGAGCGAGGCCGACGACCCTGTCGGCGAGCCGACAGGCAGGTAGGGCTGGTTGCGCGGGGTTTCACGGATCGAGGGAACGGCCCGTGCCCCCGAGTACGACGGCGAATCCCGCGCAACATCCTGCAACATCATTGAGGCGACCGGGCAGAGCTGCTTACCGTCACGGTTGTGCGATACCGCCGCACGGCGGGTCACACCCCCCGTACGGCGCGTCGACGGAGAGCTCTGGCGGGTTCCACCTCATCAAGACGGTGACCGGCTGCCCCTTCCCCCCGGACACCGGGATCTGCCAGTTCACACGCCGTGGCCCCGGGAAGAATCGCCAGCTCCCGCGAGGTCATGCCTCGCCGAGGCGGAAAGTCTCCCTGGGCCACGGCCACCACCCATCGCGTGCGCCGGAGAGGCCTTGACGAACCGCTACGGGGCCCAGTTCGGGCCCGACATCACCTTCCTCGGCGTCGACCGATGCTCACTGGATGACCCCGCCGGCTATGCGGGCGCCGACGTCGTGATCCTGGGGGCGCCGTTCGACGGCGGCACCTCGCACCGGCCGGGAGCGCGCTTCGGGCCACAGGCGATCCGGATGACCGACTACCTGCCGCACGACGGAGCGCGCCCCAGCCTGGCACTGCGCACCGACGGGCTGCGCGACCTGCGCGTCCTGGACGCCGGTGACGTCGAGATGCCCCCCGGCGACATCCTGGCCTCGCTGTCCGCGCTGGAGGCCGCCGTCGAGAAGGTGGCCCGAGCCGGAGCCATCCCGGTGGTCCTGGGCGGTGACCACTCGATCGCCTTCCCCGATGCCAAGGGCGTGGCCAACGTCCTCGGGCACGGCCGGATCTCGATGATCCACTTCGATGCCCACGCCGACACCGGCGACATCGAGTTCGGCTCGCTGTGGGGGCACGGGCAGCCGATGCGCAGGCTCATCGAGTCGGGGGCGCTGCGTGGCGACCGGTTCCTGCAGATCGGCCTGCGCGGCTACTGGCCGCCGCCGGAGACGCTGGACTGGATGGCGGAGCGCTCGATGCGCTCGTACGAGATGACCGAGATCGTGCACCGCGGCCTGACGGAGTGCCTCACCGAGGCCTTCGCCATCGCGACCGACGAGTGCGACGGTGTCTTCCTGTCCGTCGACATCGACGTGTGCGACCCGGGTCACGCGCCGGGCACCGGGACGCCCGAGCCCGGCGGCATCACCGCGCGCCAGCTCCTCGACTCCGTACGGCGCATCTGCCTGGAGTTGCCGGTCGTCGGAGTCGACGTGGTGGAGGTCAGCCCGCCCTACGACCACGCGGACATCACCGCCGCGCTGGCCAACCGCGTGGTTCTCGAGGCGTTGAGCGCCATCGCCCGGCGGCGGCGCGACGCCCGGGACGGTACGGCGTGGAACCCGCTGCTTCCCCTGCTCGCCGACCGCCCGGACCGCTGAGAGGTCTACCTGGCTCTCGGGCGGTTGCCCCACCTGGGCTTGCGGAACAGATCGCGCCGCTCCAGCAGGTAGACGAGCTTCGAGGCCGCGACCCTGACGGCCTCCTCGTGCCGGTGGCGCTTCTGCGGTACGGCGGCGCTCCAGCGCTCAAGCAGCAGGGCGATCTCCTCGGCGAGTTCGCCGATCACCCGGTAGCGGGTGCTGAAGGCGTAGAGGTCCCCGTGCACCGCGTCCACCAGGTCCTCCTCGACCCGGTGGGCGAGCGGCCTGACCCGGCTGAGGATCCCGGCCTCCATCGCCGGAGTGACCGGTGCCCGGCGGGCGTCGCCCTCGGGCACCATGATGAGGGCCCGGACCCGCGCGACGGCCAGGGCTCGCTCGGCCTGTGGGGTCGAGGGGTGCTCGGCGAGGTCCAGGAGGCGGCGGAGGGTCTCCTGTGTCTTGTCGTCGAACATGGAAACCCAATCCGCCTTCGCGTCCGGTGTTTTCGCCGGACCGGGAGAGCGGGTCTCGGCGTCGGCATCCGCGCATGCCGCGCATGTGCGATCACATGCTATTCGACCCGATGGGCACGGGCGGCTCCCGGTGTGCCCCCTGCTCCCCGGGGATGGCCTCGGCCCCTCGCTCGTGGTGTCCGCTCCCGGCCACCGGACGATGCTAAAGGGTGTACGGCAGGGTTTCACCCCTTTTGTCGAATCCGGTATTCGACAGCCCCGCAAGCCTGCTTTTTCCGCTAATAGCCTCACTTCTCGGTTTTTCTGCGAATACAGTCCAGCTCTATCGGACGGCGCCCCCTTCGCGGAAGGGCGGAGGAGAGTGGACGGGGTGGCTCACGGCCATGGATCCGATCGGTGACGATCTGCTCAGAATCATCAGGCCCGAGATCGGGTACCGGGAGGGACCCGGCCGGCACAGCAAGTTCGGTGAGTGGTACGCGGCCAACGTGGTCCAGGACCCGCAGTACGAGACGGCCCCGTGGTGCGCGATGTTCATCGCCTGGGCCGCGGAACGGGCGGGCGTACAGCAGTACGTCGGGCAGTTCGCCTGGACCCCGTCGCAGGCCCGCTGGTTCGAGACGAACGGCGCCTGGTCGCGGACACCCGAGCCGGGCGCCCTGGTCTTCTTCGACTGGTCGGGCGGCAAGGACATCAAGGGGATCGACCACGTCGGTGTCGTCGAGAGCGTCGAGGGTGGAACGATCCACACCATTGAGGGGAACGTCGACCGGGTCTGGCTGAAGCGCAAGACGCGCGACCAGAGCAAGGTCGTGGGCTACGGCCTGCCGCGCAAGGTCAAGGAGAACCTGGCGGGAAAGAACGACACCGCCCCGCAGCAGATCGGCCGGATCGAAGTCCGCCCGGCACTCGCCCCGGCCTCCACCGCCCTGACCGACACCTCGGGTACGCTCCCCGTCTCCATGGAGACCGCCGTGGTCGCGGGACTGCTGACCTTCGTCCTCGGCACCTCGTTCGTCCTGTCCCGGCTGCGTCCCCGCGTCTCGGCGGGACGGCACCGCAGGAGGAACGGGCGGCAGGAGGCTCGGCGGCGGGCGGAACGGCGGACCGGTGGAGCGCCCCCGGCCGGGGCCTCGCTCTCCCTGGCCGGGGCGCCCGAACAGGACGGGGCCGGCAGTCCGGAGACGCTCCGGGTACGCAGACCGGGCTGGGCGCACGAGCCGTACCGCGCGGATCACCCACGGCCCGTCAGCGGCCTTACCCCCGAGACCTCCGCCCCCGAGACCCCGGCCCCCGAGGCGGAGGCGCGCCGGGCCGCGTGACCCCCCCGGGGCCGGTGAGCGCGGACTCACAGGTTGATTAATAAGGTTAGGCAAAGCTAAGTTACTGGAAACGGCACTTCCCAGTAAAGGCGGCGTGATGACAGCGGGCGGCGAGCAGACCCTGGAGCGGACAGCGGAGGTTCCGGTCTACCGGGGCCACCACGTGGAGGTTCTGCGGACGGCACGGCTCAGCCCGAGCTTCGTCCGGGTCACCTTCGGCGGCGAGGACCTGGCGGGCTTCGCCGACAAGGGCTTCGACCAGCGGATCAAGGTGATCCTCCCGCTGCCGGACGGCAGCCTCACCCCCCTGGGAGACGGGGACGACTGGTACCAGCGGTGGCGTGCGCTCCCGCAGGAGCTGCGCAACCCGATCCGCACCTACACCGCCCGCGCCGTCCGGCCTGAGCGGCGCGAGCTCGACGTCGACTTCGTCCTGCACGGTGAGACCGGCCCCGCGTCCCGGTGGGCGACCCATGTGACCCCCGGAGACCGGGTCGTGGTGGTCGGCCCCAACGCCGCCCACCCCGGCCCCACCGGCGGCCAGGAGTGGGCGCCGCCCGCCGGGGCGACGCACCTGCTGCTGGCCGGGGACGAGACGGCCGTGCCCGCCATCACCACGATCGCCGAGTCGCTCCCCGGTTCCGTGCCCGCCACGGTGCTGCTGGAAGTCCCCGAGGCCGCCGACGCGCTCGCCCTCGATGTCCGCCCGGGTGTGCGGGTCACCTGGCTGCCCCGCGGGGGTGCCCGCCACGGCGACCTGCTCATTCCCGCCGTCCGCGACGCCCTGAGCGCGCTCGCCGCACCGGCGGGCACCGCCCCCGATGCCGCCGCCCCGTTGGAGGACGTCGACGTCGACACGGAGATCCTTTGGGAGGTCCCTGACTCCTCCACGACCGACGGCCTGTACGCCTGGCTGGCGGGCGAGGCGGGGATGGTCAAGCTGCTCCGCCGCCACCTGGTACGGGAGGCGGGAATCGACCGCTCCGCGGTGGCCTTCATGGGCTACTGGCGGCTGGGACGCGCGGAGAGCGCCTGAACCCGGTGGCAGAGGCCCCGCGGGGCCTTTGCCGTTCCGTACCCGAAAACCTGCCGACTCCTTGCCCCGAGGCGGGGCCGGACAGGTGTCCGGGCCGCGTAGCTTGAGGGCGTAGGGTACCCGGCTCGCGACCTGGGAGGGCCGACATGACAGCAGCACGGCCCGGCCCTCAGGACCCGGCGGGAGCCCCCGGATACCCGCCCATCGCCGACCACGGGTTGATCGGTGACCTGCGCACAGTGGCGCTGGTGGACACCCGCGGCACGATCGACTGGTACTGCTGCCCGCGCTTCGACGCGCCGAGCGTGTTCGGCTCGATACTGGACACCGCCCAGGGCGGCTCGTTCGAGCTGGGCACCGATGTGCCCGCGAGAACCAGGCAGTTCTACTTCCCGGACACCAACGTGCTGATCACCCGGTTCTCCGCGACCGACGGGGTGGGCGAGATCCAGGACTTCATGCCGGTCGTCGACGACTGCGGCGAGTGCGACCGGCACCGGCTGATCCGGCGGGTGAGATGCGTACGGGGATCACTGCCGTTCCGGGCACGGGTGGCTCCCAGGTTCGACTACGGCAGGCAGTCCCACATCCTGAACATGCGGGACGGCCGGGCGATCTTCGAGTCACCGTCGCTCCGCCTGACCCTCGCCTCCAGCGCGACCCTGGAGGCGGACGGTCAGGACGTACGCTCGGAGTTCAAGCTCAACGAGGGCGAGTGGGCGGTGTTCGCCCTCGACAGGCTCAGCGACGACCTGGCCCCGCGCCCGTGCCCGATCGAGGAGGCCGAGGAGCAGTTCACCGCCACCGTCGCGTTCTGGCGCCGCTGGCTGTCGGCGTCGCGCTACCGCGGCCGGTGGCGGGAGATGGTGCACCGCTCCGCGCTCACACTGAAGCTCCTCACCTACGCGCCCACCGGCGGGATCGTGGCCGCCGCGACGACCAGCCTGCCCGAGCGGATCGGCGGGGAGCGCAACTGGGACTACCGGTACGTCTGGATCCGCGACTCGGCGTTCTGCGTGTACGCGCTGCTCAGGCTGGGCTTCGGCGAGGAGGCCGAGGCGTTCATGAACTTCCTGTCCAAGCACGTCAGCCACGACTGCGGCGGCCCCTCCGGGCCATTGCAGATCATGTACGGCATCGACGGGCGCACCGAACTGCCCGAGGTCGAGCTACCCCACCTGGAGGGCTACCAGGGCTCGGCCCCGGTGCGCGTCGGAAACGCCGCCGTGGACCAGCTCCAGCTGGACATCTACGGCGCTCTCCTCGACTCGATCTACCTCTACGACAAGTGGCACCGGCCGATCTCCAGCGACCTGTGGGAGGAGGTCCACCTCCTGGTCGACTGGGTCTGCGACAACTGGGACCGGCCGGACGAGGGCGTGTGGGAGACCCGCGGCGGGCGCAAGAACTTCGTCTACTCGCGGCTGATGTGCTGGGTGGCGATCGAACGGGCCATGCGGATGGCCGCCCACCGCGGCCTGCCCGCCGACACGCAGCGCTGGCAGCTGGCCCGCGATGCGATCTACCGGCAGATCATGCGGCGCGGCTGGTCGGAGCGGCTACGGGCGTTCGTCCAGCACTTCGACGACGACGTCCTCGACGCCTCGGTGCTGATGATGCCGCTGACCAAGTTCATCTCCCCCACCGACCCCAAGTGGCTGTCCACCCTCGACGCGCTCGGCGCGAACCTGGTGTCGGACGCGCTGGTCTACCGCTACGACCCCTCGGTCAGCCCGGACGGGCTACACGGGCAGGACGGCACGTTCTCGATCTGCTCGTTCTGGTACGTCGAGTCGCTCACCCGCGCCGGGCGCCTGGACGAGGCGCGGCTGGCGTTCGAGAAGATGCTCACCTACGCCAACCACCTCGGCCTGTACGCCGAGGAGATCGGGCAGACCGGCGAGCAGCTCGGCAACTTCCCGCAGGCCTTCACCCACCTCTCGCTGATCAGCGCCGCGTTCAACCTCGACCACGCCCTGGGCTGATCCCCCGGCCACGGCGGGCGGGCGCCCAAGACCCGGACCGTCAGGAGCACCCGTGCCGACCGGGCCGCTCAGCGGGCGCTGTCCCGAACCGGCGGCTTGACCACGGTCCAGATCGTGACGGGCGCCATGGGCCGCCAGCCGGTGAAGCCACCGGCCGGAGCGGTCCTGCTGACCGCCAGCCGGACCAGGTCTCCACCGAGTTCCCCCTGCCAGGAGGCCAGAACCGCCTCCGACTCGACGGTCACCGCGCCGGCCACCAGCCTGCCGCCCGGTCGCAGCGCCTCCCAGCAGCCCTCCACCACCCCGGGAACGGTCACCCCACCGCCGATGAAGACGGCTCCCGGCGCCTTCAGCCCGGCGAGTGCGGCGGGGGCGGCACCGGTCACCACGTCGAGACCGGGAACTCCCAGCGCCGCGGCGTTACGGGCGATCACGGCCGCCCGTGAGGGGTGGGATTCCACCGCGACGGCCCGGTTCTCCGGATGGGCACGCATCCACTCGACACCGATGCCGCCCGCCCCCGCACCGATGTCCCACAGCAGCTCGCCCGGAGTGGGCGCCAGCCGGGACAGGACGACCGCGCGCACCTCGCTCCCGGTGAGCCGGCCGTCGTGCTCGAACACCTCGTCCGGCAGGCCGGGCAGGCGGGGCAGCGGAACGGTCCCGGCATCGGCACGGCACTCCACGGCGACGACGTTGAGAGCGTGGGCCACCGGCAGGGACCACTGACCGGCCGTACCGGAGATCACCCGCTCCTCGGCGCCGCCCAGCCTTTCCAGGACCGTCATCGCGCTCGCGCCGTAACCTCGGGCGGCGAGCAACCCGGCGACCCCGGCCGGAGTGCGGCCGTCGGCGCTGAGGACCAGGACCCGGCGGCCGTCCTGGACGGCGGGGTGCAGCACCTCGACGGGACGCGCCACGAGGCTGACCACCTCGACCCGGTCGACCGCCCAGCCGAGCCTGGCGCAGGCCAGGGAGACCGACGACGGGTGCGGCAGGATCCGGACCCGGTCAGCGCCGAGCAGCCGTACCAGGGTCGCGCCGATGCCGTGGAACATGGGATCGCCGCTGGCCAGCACGCACACCCGGCGGCCCCGGTGGGGGGCGATCAGCCGGGGCAGGGCGGGGAGCAGCGGGGAGGGCCAGACGACGCGCTCGGCGCTGGGCTCGGGGAGAAGCCCCAGCTGCCGAGCGCTCCCCATCAGGACCTCGGCGGCGTGCAACTCGCGCCGCGCCTCCTGGGAGAGCCCGGCCCAGCCATCGGCTCCGATGCCGACGACGGTGACGAGGTCAGACATCACCCACCCCTTCCCGATGCCGTTTCCACCGGGCGACATGCTAGCCCGGTGCCGGGTCCGGCCGCGGATCGCGGCCAGGCCCGGCGACGGTCAGCCGTGCACCGGTGCGGCGGGTGGGCGCGGGCACGCCGCGACCACCCGCCGCCGCTCAGCTCGCCGGGTTGAAGATGACGTCATCGGGCGTGATCCGCACGGTGATGCGCTGCTCATCCGGCTTACGGAAGGGATAGGACTCCACACCGAGATACTTGTTCGCCAGGCCGTCGATGACCTCGTCCGCGCCCTCCAGCTCCAGCCGGGCCTTCCCCGAGACGCTGACCAGGTGGTAGGCGTTCTGGGGGTCCAGGACGCTCACCGACACGCGCGGGTCCTCGCGCAGGTGACGCTCCTTGGCCCGGCCCACGGCCGTGTTGAAGACGACGTCGTCTCCGTCGACGTCAACCCACACGACCGTGCTGTGCAGCGAACCGTCCGGCCTGACGGTGGTCACCCAGGCATGAATCGGCTGTTTGAGCAGGTTCTTGGCGTCTTCGCTTAGTTTTCCCACGGGAACCTCCACCTCATGGACGATGTCTACAAGGCAGTCGAACATCGCTCGCACGTGATCGATTCCACCTCCGCCGAGAAAACCGCCGGCGATTCGCGGAACCGGGCGCGTCTCGGCAGGCAACCGTCCGGGAGGGCGGCGGTCATCGAGGCTTCGCGGGCGGATCCGCCGCGGAGGCCGCTTCGGCGACGATCCCTTCCCCGGCAGCCCGCGCACCCGGTCGCCGCACCCTCGGCAGACGGCATCCTGGTAGGCATGAGTTATCGCATATGCGTGGTGTGCATGGGAAATATCTGCCGGTCGCCGATGGCCGAGGTCGTGCTGAGAAAGACCCTCGACGAGCACGGCCTCGGAGATCGCGTCACGGTCGACAGCGCGGGCACCGGTGGCTGGCATCAGGGCGACCCGATGGACCCGCGGGCCGCCGAGATGCTCGCCGACCACGGCTACGACGGCTCGCGGCACCGGGCCCGGCAGTTCCTGCGTGACTGGTACGGCCGGATCGACCTGGTGCTGGCCATGGACACCCGAAACCTGAGCGCCCTGCGCCGCCTTGCCCCCAAGGGGGCGGACGTGCGCCTGTTCCGCTCCTTCGACCCCACGGCCCCGGAGGGCTCCGAGGTGCCCGACCCCTACTACGGTGAACGTGAGGGTTTCGCCGAGGTACTGGAGATGGTCGAAGCGGCGAGCAGGGGTCTGGCCGGGCATCTGATGATCACCCTTAGGTGAGGCTCCCCCGGTGTTGCTGTTCGACTCCGCTGTGGAGAGCCATCGCCTTTACAAAGTAAGCCGCAGGCCTGGCAGCCGGAAGGATCACACGTCCCGGCGAGCGAGCGTGACGGCGGCCGCGGCGAGCGCGACGACGACGTACAGGAACATCACCGCCAGCGCCGCGGGCGGCGACAGCCCGATCCCGGCGGCCGCGTCGCCCAGCCCGACCGCCACCGGCGGCTCACCCGTGGCCTGGGCGGTCAGGTCCTCCAGCAGCACCGAGCCGATCCTGGCGTTCCACGGATCGGGCAGCAGGAGCGCGAACCTCGGGAACACGTACAGGTACACGACGACGGCGGTGATCGCCCCCGCGGTGGAGCGCAGGACGGCGCCCACGCCTAGCCCGATCATGGCGAGCACCACCACCGACAGCCCCCCGGCGAAGATCTTCGGAAACTCCTGCGACAGTGGCGCGGCGAAGTCCGGGATCGGGCGGTCACCGATGATCAACCGGCTGACGAAGAAGGTGATGAAACCGCTCGCCTGCCCCACCGTGAACGCGACGGCGGCCACGACCGCGGCTCTGCACGCCAGCACGACTCCCCGCTGCGGCAGCACCGTGAAGCTGGTGCGGGCCATGCCGGTGGCGTACTCGGAGGTGAACGAGAGAACGCCGAGCACGGCCATGCAGATCTGCACCGGCATCAGGATGATCTGCTCGGGACGCGCCGCGCGCAGGGTGAGCCGCCCCTCGGGCGGCAACCCGTCCCAGAGGCTGCCCACGTACAGGGTGAACACGGCCGCGAGCACGACGAAGACCGCGACGACCGCCAGGACGTACCAGGTGGAGCGGACCGTGCGAAGCTTCAGCCACTCCGCGGCCGGCACGTCGACAGCCATCAGGCCACCCGGTCCCTCGCGCCGCGACAGACCGGTCATCGCCCGCCCGCCCGGTGCTCGACGCTGTCAGCGGTCAGCTCCATGTAGGCCTCCTCCAGGGAGGCACTGCGCGGGGTGACCTCGTGCACGGCGAGGCCGCTCCCCGCGGCCAGGTCACCGATCGCCGCGACGTCCAGTCCCCTGACGACCACTCCCCCGCCCGGCTCCGTCTCGACCGTCGCCCCGGCGGCCTCCAGTACTCCGGTGAGCTCGGCGGCCCGGGGGGAGCGCACCAGCACGCCCCGGTCATGGCGGGCGGCCAGTTCTCCGACCGTGGTCTCGGTGACCAGCCTGCCGCAGCCGATGATCACGAGGCGATCGGCGGTGAGCTCCATCTCGCTCATCAGGTGGCTGGAGAGCAGCACGGTGCGTCCCTCTGCGGCCAGCGAGCGCATCAGATGGCGGATCCACCGCACGCCCTCCGGATCGAGCCCGTTGACCGGCTCGTCGAACATCAGCACCCCCGGGTCGCCGAGCAGCGCCGCCGCGATCCCCAGCCGCTGACGCATGCCGAGGGAGAAGCCGCCGACCCGCCTGCGGGCGACTCCGGCCAGGCCGACCTGCTCCAGGACGTCCGTCACCCTGGAGAGCCCTATCCGGTTGCCACGCGCCAGGCAGCGCAGGTGGTCGAGCGCGCTGCGGCCGCCGTGCACCGCGTTCGCGTCGAGCAGCGCGCCGACCTCGCGCATCGGGTACCGCATCGTGGCGTAGCGGCGCCCGTTGACGAGCCCGTGGCCCGAGGTGGGGGCGTCCAGGCCGAGCAGGACGCGCATGGTGGTCGACTTGCCCGCGCCGTTGGGGCCGAGGAAACCGGTGACCAGCCCCGGTTTCACCTGGAACGACAGCCCGTCCAGCACGGCTTTGTCGCCGTGGCGTTTGGTCAGCCTCATGATTTCGATCATGTCGTCGAGGCTCTCGCGGGGCGGGTCGCGCCCGCGTCGGCCTACGGCGGGCACTTCACGCTCAGCCCCGGGTCCGACGACGGCGGCCACGGCGCGCGAAGGTGGGCCCCGGGGATGACGTCCTTGAGGTGGAGGCGAGGACACGACCCCGGCGGATACCGTTCCAGCGTGGACGACTCACTCTTCCTGAGCCGCTGGAGCCATGACCGGCTCGTCCGCCTCGATGCCGTGGCGGCGGCCGGATACGCGGTCGCGCTCCTGTTGCTCGCGGCCGGAAGCCCGGATCCCGCGGTGCCCACCTGGGCGGAGTACCTGGTCCTGGCCGGGGTCGCCCTGCCGCTCGCGGTGCGGCGGCTGTGGCCGCTCACCGTCTTCTGCGCCGTCCTCGCGATGTCGCTGGCGTCCGTCCTTCTCGGCCTGGCGCACGACAGGTTCGCGGCGGCGGCCTTCGCGATCTACATGGTGGCGCTCACCCTGCCCCGGCCGCGCGGGGAACCCACGCTCGCGATCGGCGCCTGCAGCGCGGTGGCCGTCCTGCTGCTGTCGGTGGCGGGTGCCCCCGGCCGGGCGGCGAACATCGCCGGGGTGCTGCTGGCAGGAGTGGCCTTCATGGGTGGCGCCTGGATCGCCGGCCGTGCCGTGCGCGAGCGCCGGGCGCACGCGGTGCGGTCGGCCGAGCAACTCGCCGACCGGGCGGTCACCGAGGAACGGCTGCGGATCGCCCGTGAGCTGCACGACGTGGTGGCGCACAGCATGAGCCTGATCGCCGTCAAGGCGGGCATCGCCAACCACGTCGCCGCGGCGCGGCCCGAGGAGGCCGCGGACGCGCTGCGCGTCATCGAGGTCACGAGCCGGGGCGCACTGACCGAGATGCGCCGGCTGCTGGGTGTGCTCCGCTCCGATCTCGACGCACCACCCGACCTCACCCCCTCCCCCGGTCTGACGGACCTCTCCGTGCTGGCCGGGCAGGCGGCGATGGCCGGGGTCCGCGTCGAACTGGACGTCCGGGCGACCGGCCTGCCGGAGGGAGTGGAGCTGTCGGTCTACCGGATCGTCCAGGAGGCGCTGACCAACGTCGTCAGGCACGCCGCCCCCGCCCGGTGCCGGGTCTCGGTCGAGGCGTCTGCGGGCGAGGTCAGGGTCGAGGTCGCCGACGACGGGCCCGGTGAGCGGGTGCTGCCCGGCGGCCCGGGGCACGGATTGATCGGGATGCGCGAAAGGGTGGCCGTGTACGGCGGGAGTCTCACAGCCGGGCGCCGTCCCGAGGGCGGGTTCGGGATCTCGGCGCGCATGCCGTACGGGGAGGCGCCGTGATCCGGGTGCTCGTCGTGGACGACCAGGCGCTGCTGCGCGGAAGTTTCCGGCTGCTGGTGGACAGCGCCCCCGATCTGGTGACGGTCGGCGAGGCCGGGACGGGTGCCGAGGCGGTGGAGCTGGCCCGCGACGAGTCGCCGGACGTGGTGCTCATGGACGTGCGGATGCCGGAGATGGACGGCATCGAGGCGACCCGGCGCATCTGCGGCCCCACGGGCGTCCTGGGGGCGCGTGTGCTCATACTCACCACGTTCGACCTGGACGAGTACGTCTACGCGGCGCTACGCGCCGGGGCCAGCGGCTTCCTGCTGAAGGACACCCCGCCGGGCGATCTGCTGGCCGCGATCCGGGTGGTCGCCTCCGGCGAGGCGTTGCTCGCCCCGACGGTGACGCGCCGGCTCATCGCCGAGTTCTCCCGGCTCCCGGAACCGGCGCGCCTGGTGGCCCGCGAGCTCGAGGGGATCACCGGACGGGAGCGCGACGTTCTGGCGCTCATCGCCCGGGGGCTGTCCAACACCGAGATCGCCGAGCACCTGACCCTGAGCCTGGCGACCGTGAAGACGCACGTGGGCCGGCTGCTCGGCAAGCTCGGCGCGCGCGACCGGGCGCCAGCCCGCGACGCCCGGTAGAGGGCGTCGATGATGGGCTCGTCGACCAGGGAGTTCGTCTTCATCCTGATGCCGGCGGGACGGCCCGCCTCCTGATG
>NZ_JBEOZN010000142.1:0-24180 GCF_040298085.1 Streptosporangium sp. NPDC001681
CCTGACCCTGGGGTTGTGCGCGGCCCCGGCCCGCGCGGCCTACGAGTACCCCTTCCGTGATCCCGCACTCCCGCTGAGCCAGCGCGTCGACGACCTGCTCGGCCGGCTCACCCAGGCCGAGAAGATCTCCTGGCTTCACCAGTACCAGCCCGCGGTGGACCGCCTGGGCATCGGGCTGTTCAAGACCGGCACCGAGGCGCTGCACGGCGTCGCCTGGTCCACCGACATCGACAACGGCGGCAGCGTGGTGACCGCCGAGGGGACCGTGTTCCCGCAGGCCGTCGGCCTGGCCAGCACCTGGAATCCCGACCTGATCAAGAAGGTCGGCGCCGCCGTCGGCGACGAGGCCAGGGGCTACCACGCGGAGAACCCCCGGCTGTGGGGCCTGCAGCTCTGGGCGCCGGTGGTCAACCTGCTCCGCGACCCCCGCTGGGGCCGCAACGAGGAGGGCTACTCCGAGGACCCGCTGCTCACCGGCGCGATCTCCACCGCGTACGGCTCGGGCATCCAGGGCGACGACCCGGACCACCTGCGGGCGGCCCCGGTGCTCAAGCACTTCCTGGCCAACAACAACGAGGTCCGCCGCGACACGACCTCCTCCAGCCTGCGCCCGCGCGTCCTCAACGAGTACGACGTCCCGGCGTTCAAGACCGCGCTGCAGGCGGGCGCGGCCACCGGCGTGATGACCGCCTACAACCTGATCAACGGGCGGCCCGCCACGGTCACCGACCTCAACTCCACGGTCAGGACCTGGACCGACAGGCCGCTGTTCAACGTCTCCGACGCCGGCGGGCCCAACAACCTCACCGGCTCCCAGGGCTACTTCGCCACCCAGGCCGAGGCCGCCGCCGCCATGCTCAAGGCGGGCGTGGAGAGCTTCACGGTGAACGACACCAACGCCGCCCCGACGGTGGCCGCGGTCAACGAGGCGCTGACGCGAGGGCTGCTGACCCAGGCCGACATCGACACCGCGGTACGCAACATCCTCGGCATCCGGTTCCGGCTCGGCGAGTTCGACCCGGACGGCGGGCCGTACGGGAAGATCACCAAGGACGTGGTCGACAGCCCCGCGCACCGCGCGCTGGCCCGGCGGACCGCGGCCGAGGCGGCGGTGCTGCTGAAGAACTCCGGGAAGACCCTGCCGCTCAGCCCCGCCAAGAAGGTCGCGGTGGTCGGCCCGCTGGCCGACACCCTCTACACCGACTGGTACTCCGGCAGGCTGCCCTACAAGGTCACCCCGCTCGCCGGGATCAGGGCGCGGTCCGCCGCCGCCGTCACCAGCGAGGGCGTCGACCGGATCGCGCTGAAGTCCGGCGGCAGGTACCTCACCGCGGGCACCGGGGCCGGTGCCGACCTGAAGCTCTCGGCGACCACCGCGGGCGCGACCGAGCAGTTCGACGTCTTCGACTGGGGCCAGGGGATCGTCACCCTGCGCAGCGTCGCCAACGGCAAGTACGTCAGCCGGGCGAACTGGTCCACCCTGGTCAACAACCAGGAGCAGCCCACCGGCTGGTTCGTCCAGGAGCAGTTCAAGCTGGAGGCGCAGGCCGACGGCACGACGCTGCTGCGCTACGCCGGCTACGAGACCGCCTACGACTGGTTCGGCCCGAACAAGTATGTCAAGGCCGCGGCCGACGGCACGCTCAGCCTGACCACAGCCGAGGACGCCACCCGCTTCGAGAAGGAGACCGTGCGCAGCGGGATCGCCGAGGCGGTCGCGGCGGCGAAGGGCGCCGAGGTGGCGGTGGTCGTGGTCGGCAGCATGCCGTTCATCAACGGCCGTGAGGACCACGACCGGACCGACCTCGGTCTCGCCGAGGGACAGCGGGCGCTGGTGGAGGCGGTGCACGCCGCCAACCCGAACACCGTGGTCGTGCTGGAGAACAGCTACCCGACCACGATCGACCGGCTGCAGGAGAAGGTCCCGGCGATCCTGTGGACCACGCACGCCGGAGCCGAGACCGGCAACGCGCTGGCCGACCTGCTGTACGGCGACGCCAACCCGGCCGGCCGCCTCACCCAGACCTGGCCCAGGGCCGGTGCCACCCTGCCGGACATCCTCGACTACGACATCGTCAAGACCGGTGCGACCTACCTGTACTCCAAGGCCAAGCCGCTGTACGCCTTCGGCCACGGCCTGAGTTACACCACGTTCGGCTACCAGGGCCTCAAGGCCACCGCCAGGAGCGGTGGGTACGAGGTGAGCGTCAAGGTGACCAACACCGGCTCGCGCGCGGGCGACGAGGTGGTCCAGCTCTACACCCACCAGCACGCCTCCCGGGTGGAGCAGCCGGTCAAGCAGCTGCGAGGCTTCCAGCGGGTGCGGCTGGCCCCGGGGGAGTCGAAGACGGTGCAGTTCTCGCTCAAGACCACGGACCTGGCCCTGTGGGACGTGACCAGGGGTCGCTTCGCGGTGGAGCCGTCCACCCACGACGTCATGGTCGGCTCGTCCTCGGACGCCATCCGGCAGCGCGTGACCGTACGGGTGGACGGCGAGCGGATCGGTCCCCGCGATCTCACCCGGCCCACCCGCGCCGCCGACTTCGACGACTACGCGGGGGTCGAGCTGGTCGACGAGACCAAGGTCCGCGGTGACGCGGTCGGCGCCTCGGCGGGCGAGTGGATCACCTTCGAGGACGTGGACTTCCGGGCCGGGGTCACCGGCGTGCGGCTCGGGGTCGCGGCGGGTGCCGCCTCCTCGGTCGAGATCCGGCTCGGCTCCCCGACCGGCAGGCTCGCCGGGACCGTGCCGGTGGCCGCCACCGGCGGGATCTACTCCTGGGCCACGGCCGCTGCCCCCGTCACTGGCGTACGGGGCAAGCAGGACGTCTACCTGGTCTTCAGGGGCGCCCTGCGGGTGAAGGAGGTGACCTTCACCCGCTGACCCGGCTCCGACCCCGGCTACGGCCCGCTCCCCGAGGGGAGCGGGCCGTACGTGGTTGAAAGCGGTTTTCCGGGTACGGGCGCTGAAAAGGGAAGCATCGGCCCAGGTAGTGCGTTGTGGCCGTTTCGAGCCGTGATTTCGATCAATTCTGAGGAGAACACCATGACGAGTACGGAACGTCCCGCCGAGGCGTCGGGCCAGTTCGCCATCGGGGGCGACCTCACGGTCAACCGCCTGGGGTACGGGGCGATGCAGCTCACCGGGAAGGGCGTGTGGGGGGAGCCGAGCGACCCCGAGGAGGCGGTCCGGGTGCTGCGCCGCGCCGTCGAGCTGGGCGTCAACTTCATCGACACCGCCGACTCCTACGGCCCGTTCGTCTCCGAACTGTTGATCAAGAAGGCGCTGCACCCCTACCCCGAGGACCTGGTCATCGCGACCAAGGCGGGGCTCACCCGGTCGGGCCCCGACGACTGGCGCCCGGTCGGCCGCCCCGAGTACCTGCGCCAGCAGGCCGAGCTGAGCCTGCGCCACCTCGGCGTGGAGCGGATCGACCTGTTCCAGCTGCACCGCATCGACGCGAAGGTGCCCCTCGCCGACCAGGTCGGGGAACTCGCCCTGCTGCAGCAGGAGGGCAAGATCCGGCACATCGGCCTCAGCGAGGTCAGCGTCGAGCAGGTCGAGGAGGCGGGCAGGTTCGCGAGGATCGTCTCGGTGCAGAACCTCTACAACCTCGCCCAGCGCGACGCCGAGCCGCTGCTGGAGTACTCCGAGGCCAACGGCATCGGCTTCATCCCGTGGTTCCCGCTCGCCACCGGCAAGCTGGCCGAGGAGGGCGGCCCGCTCGCCGAGGCGGCCAGGGCACACGGCGCCACCCCGTCCCAGCTCGCCCTGGCCTGGCTGCTGAAGCGCTCCCCGGTGATGCTCCCCATCCCCGGCACCTCGAAGGTCGCCCACCTGGAGGACAACATCGCCGCCGCGGGCGTCGAACTGACCGACGACGAGTTCGCGGCCCTGTCCAAGGGGGCCTGAGACGGATGCCGCCTGTCGTGGACCCACCACGACGGGCGGCTCCGTTCAGAAGCACGCGATGCGACGATCGCCTGATGCTCGGACGGCCAGAGCGCGGCGCCGTGGTTGACGGCTCTCATGAATCAGCGTGGGGACGGGGCGGTGTGGCATGGCCCGCAGGAACATGTCACCGAAGCCGCATGCGCAGCCGTGCGAGGACCGCTCGGCGTGCCGGGCCATTCCGTCGATGACACCGCGCTACAAATGAAGCCGCAGAGATTTACAAGTGGGGACCAGTAGGTTCCCGGCATGAGAAAACGATCTTCCATCCTCGCCGTCCTGGCCGCCGCCGCCGTACTCGCCGCTCCCGCCACAGCCTCGGCCACAGCGGCAGGGGTCTCCTCCGGCTCGTCGGCTTCGGGGACCAATGCCTTCTCCTTCCAGGGCATGAACCTGAAGATCCCCGCCGGCTGGAAGGTGCACCGTAACGGGAGCAGCGTCGTAGTGGTGACCGGACAGTGCAAGAGGCCGGAACCCTTCGCCCCGAACTGCCAAGGGTTCTGGGTGTTCGGCGCAAAGGCGATCACCAAGGTCCCGGTCGGGGGTGGTTTCCTCACGTACACCGGCAAGGAGCAGTTCTATCCCTTCAGTGGAGTGGTGCCCTGTCCGTTCAACGCCAAGACCAGTTGGTTCCCTGGTGAGAAGGCCACCTCGGCAGGTCTGCACCAGGTCGGACGCGGCCACAAGGCGAAGTACACCGCCTGGCCCAACCAGTGCGTGACGAACAACGGTGGCCGGCGGACGGCGAGCTTCACTCAGCGGGAGTGGTTCCTGCCCTCGTCGAAGATTCTGGTGGTGGACGTCTGGAACACACCGGGGCTGTCGAACGTGCTCAAGAGCGCCACCTGGAGCTGACCGCGAATCAAGTGCCGGACCAGGGCGTCCGGCACTCCCAGTGCGCCGGGCCGTTTGATCGGTAGCCCCACCCCGGTTTCCACGTCCGGCGCGACAAGGTCAGGCACACGGACGACAATGAGAAGAGAGATCTTGACGACTTCCGAAAACGGCCAGGCCGGGGTCTTCGCCATGACCCGGCTGTTCTCGATCGTGCATCTTCGCTCATCGCTTCTGATGTCCCTCGGCGTCACGGTGTTGATGGTCGTGGGTTTGCGGATCATGTTCAGTGACTGGGAGCAGGGCCCCGGCGCTGCCTGGCTCATCTCCCTCGGCATACCGGTCGGGGCACTGCTGGTGCTCTGGCTCATCTTGGCGGTGATGCTGCGGCCGCAGGTGTACCTGCGGGACATGAACCAGATGCTGGCCGGCCAGAGTTGGGCGCACTGGCACTACGACGAGGCCGACTGGAAGGCCGCGAACGACATCGAGAGGCGCCGTGACCGGCGAAACTCGTACACGACCTTGCTGGTCATGATGGCCATCGGTCTGGTGAGCGTGGTAGTCGGGTTCGCCATGAGCGATGACACGGCTATTTTCGCCGGTGCGTTGATCACCGCCATAGGGCTCGTGGGCATGGCGATCGCGACAACCACCACCCTGATGACGCGCAGCCGCCCGCAGGGCGAGATCTACATCAGCCCGCTCGGTGTCTACCGTCTGCCGGGCGGGTATGCGGTGCTGTACTCGCCTGGTGTCAGACTGCACGAAGTGGATTTCGTCGAGGCCAACAATGAGATCCCCGCATTCTTGCGGTTCACCGGGATGGTGCAGGGCAGGTTCGGAGAAACATCGTCGAAGCTCGCCGACGTCGCGGTGCCCTCCGGAGGTGAGGACGAGGCGCGGGCGTTGGTCCAGCGCTTCCAGACTGAAGTACTCAAATCGCGCTGACGGGTCTCACCTCCGGCGAGCTCGCCACCACCATGGTGTCGATGTACGACCGGCTCGATTCGTCCCGGTGGTCGCCGCCCGCTGGAAAGGTCTCATCGTGACGATTCAGATAGCGGTTTGCGGTCCGCGTGACTGCACCGGCGAGGACGAGTCCAATGCCCGCGAGATCGGCCGGCTGCTGGCGGAGCGCGGCGCGGTGGTGATCTGCGGTGGTTACACGGGAGTCATGGCCGCCGTGGCGTCCGGCGCCCGCTCGGCGGGCGGGACGGTGGTCGGCATCCTGTCCCGAGCGGACCGGGAGCACGCCGGCCCGGACCTTTCCATCGTGATCCCGACCGGCGTCGGGGAGGCGCGAAACAACATCATCGTCAACTCGGGTGATGCTGTGATCGTCGTCGGTGGATCGTGGGGCACCTTGTCGGAACTGGCGCTCGCGATGCGCCACGGCCGCGCCCCGGTGGTCCAGCTCGGCGGCTGGCGGCTACTCGACGGTGCGGGGCATCCGGTCGCCGGCGTCAGGTACGTCTCGTCCCCGCAGGAGGCGCTGGCGGCCACCGGGCTCTGGCCTGACCACTGACTCCTTTGGACATTGCCCGGCCGGGCAATGTCCAAAGGAAGGGCCCACGCTCACGCCCCGCTGTACCCCCGTCGGCCAGTTCGCCGATCGCGGGGAACGAGCCACCGCGGCCGGGGTGTTCCCGTGGGCCAAGTCCGCGTCGTGGCACCTGTCGGTACGAAAACCGTGGACGAGGTCAGCCGCGGGCGCGGTTGACGGCGGTGGAGACCGCCAGCGGGATGGCCAGCAGGCCCAGCAGGGTGAGCTGGGTCATTCTCGCTTTCAGGCCTACGCATTCCGTGGGGTCGTCGCCGACCCAGGGGATCAGCGTCCCGATGGGCGGGCCGCAACTTCCGACCGGCCACAGGACCAGCGCCAGGATCAACGCGAAGAGCAGGACCAGCCAATGCTGCGCGCCGGACGACTCCAGTTCGGGCTCGAAGCGGCGGCGCCACTGGCCGTAGGCCCAGAAGTAGAACGCGAGCGCGAGCAGGTTGAAGATCGTCAGGGACGTGCCGGGGTGCTCCCAGAGCAGCACGAAATGCGCCGCGGCCACCGCGACCAGGACGGCGGTGAACCACCAGGCCAGGTGCCAGGGCACCGTCCACGGGCCGATCCGCGCCCACCCGGTCGCCTTCTCACCGCCGTCGCCCCTGTTCCGCATGGCGACGAGCATGACTCATGCCGCTTGTGGGCGACTTGGAACCGGATAGGGCGGCGATCGACTCGCGGGCGAGACGGACTGGGAACCGCGTCATCGCGATGTGCCGATCCGCCGCCGGTCCGGGCACCTGGTCGACGGTCCTGCTGAGGCCCGAACATCGCCTGGTGTGCTCCATCGGAGTACTAAGCCGATTCCAAAGCGCATACAAGTCAATTCCAAGAGTGCTGTCCAACTATGCGCTTGACGAGGAGAAAGCAGGCGGGAAGACGTTTTCCCGGCTCAGGGATCTTCTCGTGGGGGCCGACGTCATTCTTTCACGGAAAAGTCACCGGGAGAAACGAGAGGCAGCACGTACGGATCGGTGCGTAGTGGTCCCATTCGAAATCGAGATTCACTCCGACCATGAACCCAAATGGGCGCCCGAGCCGTCAGACGACCGGCTTTACCGGCCGTGCCCTGCTCCCCGAACGTGCCTGGCAGCGCAGCGGACGTGTACCGCGGCCTGGCCCCCTTCCGGAGTACGGCGGAAAAGACACTCGCGGCCCATGCCACCGGGCAGCCGTCATGCACAGAAGTAAAGAGGACCAACGTGAGTGTTCATGCATTCGACATGCTGTGCCGCGCCGTGGAAGAAACGGACGCGGGCCGCACTGACACCGCCCGGCGCTGGCTGGACAAGCTACGCGACCTGATCGCCCCCGAGAAAGTGGGCGATGACTTCCTCTACCTGCTCTACCACGACGCCTTGGCCCGTCGGCTCGGCACTCACCAGGATGAGCGGGACAATCTGTATCTGTGCCGTTTCGAGCGGCCGCAAATCGAGTTGTTCGACCTGGTGGCCGAACACCTGCCGGTGGTGATTCTGGCCGGTCGTATCGGCGGTGCGCTGCTCGCCGGTCACCTCGCCGGGCGGGACACGGCCACCCTGATGTCGGTGGGCATCGGCTCGGGAGGCCAGGAGGCGGCGGTGCTCGCCGCGCTCGCGAGTCGCGGCCAGGCACCCGGGCGGCTGACGGTGATCGGGGTGGACCCCGCAGTGGGCAGCCTCCACCAGGCCGAACGATCCATCCGCGACACTCGTGTCCCGCTGGACTTCCATCAGGTGCCCCGCTTCGCCGAGCACATGACCGACGAGGACTGGGAACTGGTGCGCCGAGCACCACGCCCGCTGGTGGTGAACGCCGCATTCGCGCTGCACCACCTGCGGGACACCGCGTCCGGCGCCGACGAGAGGAACACGTTCCTGGCGAAACTGCGCGATGCGGAGCCGGACGGCGTAGTGCTGTGCGAGCCGGACTCCGATCATCATCGGGTGGCACTGCCCGAGCGGTTCCACAACTCATGGCGGCACTTCCACGCCGTCTTCCGGCTGATAGACGCGCTGGACGTCTCGGTCGCCGACCGTAACGCGATGAAGCTGTTCTTCCGGCGTGAGGTGGTCGACATCGTCGGCATGGCGGACGACGAGGAGCGCTACGAACGTCACGAGCCGACCGAGACATGGCTCGCACGACTGCGCGAGGCCGGTTTCCGGCCGATGCCCGCGCCCGCGGAGTCAGTGTCGGAACCGATCCCTCCCGCTTTCGTCCGCCAGGATCCGGACAGTGTGCGCATCGGATTCGACGGCGAGTCGCTCCTGTCCGTCATCCACGCGGTGCCGGCGCACGGGTAGGTGATGGCCGACCGGCACGGGCCGGCAGGTCCGTGCCGGTCGCGGGCGCTGTGCGGCCTACTGCCGGGCCTGGCTACGGGCCGGGATCCGGCCATGGCGGCGATCCCGACCGGCGTCCGCGGCCGGTGACGACCTGGTCCGTGACCCGCTCCTGGGCGCCCAAGCGGCGGGACACCACACCGAGCAGCCGCCCCCCGGAGAAGTAACCGAACCTCCGGGAGTCGACGCTGGCGGCCGGGTTGTCACCCAGCAGCACCAGGCAGCCCGCCGGGACCCGTGCGCCGGGGGCGGCCCGCGCGGCAGCCGCCACCTCCCCGGGCACCGGGTCGCCGGGCACGGCGGCCGCGCGCTTGATGATCCACTGCCCGGGGGGCACCGGATCCGCCATCACCACGACCTGCCCCGGGCGGACCGCGGCCAGGGACGCCCGGCGGATCAGGAGCCGCTCGCCCTCCCGGTAGGTGGGTTCCATGCTCACCCCGTGTACCGTCACCACGAGGAAGCGCCGCCGGGTCCAGAGCAGGCCCGCCAGGACCGCCGTGGCGAGGACGCCCAGGAGCGGCCCGGTCACGGCTCCGCCCCGATGACGGCGACCTCGTCCCGGTAGCCGTCCGCCTGGAGACGGAACAGCCGTGCGTACGGGCCGTCCGCCCGGTACAGCTTGTGGTGGTCGCCCCGCTCGGCGATCCGCCCGTCCTCCAGCACCACGATCAGGTCCGCGTCGCGAACCGCGCCGAGCCGGTGGGAGATGAGCAGGCTCGTCCGGCCCGCCCGCAGCAGCCGCAGCCGGCGGTGGATCTCGTGTTCGGCCTGGGCGTCCAGCCCTGCACTCGGCTCGTCGAGGATCATCATGTCGCAGTCGTCCCGGAGCAGCGCCCGGGCCAGTGCCAGGCGCTGCCACTGCCCGCCGGACAGGACCACCCCGGTGACCGGGTCGTCCCTGTCCGCCTCCATGAAGAAGGTGCGGCTCAGCATGGTGTCGTACCCGTGCGGCAGCCGCCGCACGATGTCGTCGACACCCGCCCGCTCCGCGGCGGCCACGATCCGCTCCCGATCCTCGATCGCGGTCAGGTCGCCGAGCCCGATGTTCTCCGCGGCGGTGAAGTCGTAGGACATGTAGTCCTGGAAGACCACTCCCAGCCGTTTCCTGAGATCGACGGCGGGCACGTCCCGCAGATCGATCCCGCCCCAGTGAATCGAGCCGGATGTCGGCTCGTAGAAACGGCACAGGAGTTTCACCAGCGTGCTCTTCCCCGCCCCGTTCAGGCCGACCAGGGCCACGGTCGACCCGTGGGGAATGGTCAGGTCCACCCCGCGCAGGATCCACGGATGGTCCTCGCTGTAACGGAACCAGACATCACGCAGCTCGATGTCACCGGCCGGGGGGAGCCGCCGGGGCCGGGCCGGCGGCGGTAGGTCGGGCTCCAGCCGCTCGACGGCCAGGTAGTGGCCGAACATCAGCAGCTCCTGGTGGGTGTAGGCCGCCTGCTCGGCCAGGGAGGTCAGCGACGCCTGCACGGAGGCCACCGCCACCACGAACATGGAGATGTCCCCCGCGGTGCCCGAGCCGTTCAGCGCCGTACCGATCGCCATGACCAGCCCGGCCCCCGCCGTGCCCGCGCTCACCAGGCTCAGCGCCGCCTGCGTGATCAGCTCTCGGCGGTCCAGTCGCCGGTGCTGCCCGTTCGCGCGCACCCGCTCGGCCCGCATCCGCCCGCGGAGGAAGTCGCCGAGCCCGAAGAGCCGGATCTCCTTGGCCGCCTGCACGTCGCCGAGCAGCCGGCCGTAGAAGATCTCCCTGCGTTCGACGGGGCTGATGTTCCACATCAGCCGGGCACGGCGGCGGCTGAGGGAGATCTCCGCGATCAGCGTGGGCACGGCGGCGCCCAGCACGGCCACGGTGATGATCGGGCTGATCACCGCGAGCGAGGCGACGAAGCCAAGCACCGTGATCACGCTCTGGGCGATGCCGAGCGTGCCCTCGACGATCTGGCCCGGCGTGTGCCGGGCGGCCTGCTCCGCCAGGCGCAACCGGTCCAGGAAGGCGGGATCCTCGAACCGCGACAGCCCGGTGAAGCCGTTCACCGTCGTGTACAGCCGGTCCTGGGTGCGGAGCGCGATCGAGCGGCCCAGCTCCGCCCGGAGGTAACGGCGCGCGTGCGGTATCGCGAGCGTCAGCGCCCCGACGGTGACCAGGATGATCGCCGCGGTCATGACGCGGTCGTTCTCGCCGGTCAGCCCGTCCAGCACGACCTTGGTCAACCAGGCGGTCGCGACCGGCGCGGCCGCGGTGACCACGGTGAGCGCCGTGTACCCCAGCAGCAGCCGGGGCGCTGCCTGCCACCCCAGGCGCAGCGCCGCGCCGAGCTCCCCCAGCCGCGACCGCCGGTCCTCTCCCCGTGCCGTCATGCCGTGACCGGGTTCGGCAGCGCCGAGAGGTCGAATCCCGCCGCGGTGATGACGCTCTCGCCGTCCAGGACGCAGAACGTGGGAAAGGCGCTCACCCCGAAGGCGGCGGCCACCGGCCCCCCGTGCGCCTCCACGACCACCCGGGAGACCCGGGCCAGCGCGACCTGCATGTCCTCGGAGTCGTCGGTGCCGGCGATCACCGCGAGTACCCGGCACCGGCCACCGGGCAGTGCCGCAGCGTACGCCGTGAACTTCGGCAGGTTCTCCGTGCACGGTTCGCAGCCGGGTGAGAAGAAACCGACGAGGGTGCCCGGTTCGAGCGCGTGGCGGGACACCGCCTCGCCGTCGGTGCTCAGCGCGTCGAAGTGCCCGACCGCCGATCCGGCCTCGGGCAGGCGCGCGTCGCCCGCCCCGGACAGCCCGGCCAGCGTGCGGGCGTGTTCCTTCAGTCTCCGGACCACCGCGAGCAGCAGCATGAGGTTCAGCCCGCAGAGCACGCCCAGCATGACGACGGCAGCGGTCAGATAGGGCATCGTGTTCGTTCCTCTCCACTGGTGGCCCGCCGGCCGGCGGGAGTACCGGCCGGCGGGAGCGAAATCCGGGCTAGGGCCGGTAGATGCAGCTGCCGCAGACGATCACGTTGTCGTCGGGGTAGTAGCAGCAGTACCTGGAGTGCCGGGCGCCACATTGCTCGTAGTAGCAGGACGCGGCGTCCGCGTGCCCGGTGGGGACCAGCCGGCTCAGCAGCCGGTCGGCCAGGGCGCTGATCGATCGCACCATAGCTCTTCCTTTCTGTGCGTTCCGGAAACGCAGATCCGATCTTTGGTGGTCACTGGAATCATTGGCCTCCGCCGTAGAAGTGCCGTAGAAATGGCGTAGAGATTCTGTTCAGGCCGCGGCTGAGTGGAGATCGGTTGACATCGACGAGGTTCCGCTGCCTAGGGCCTCTGGAGGTGTGGGACGGCGACCGCTGGGTGTCACCCGGTGGGAGCAAGGTCCGCGGCGTGCTGGCCGCGCTGCTCGTACGGGCCGGGCAGAACGTGTCGGTGGACCACCTGGTCCACGAGCTGTGGGGGGAGGCGCCTCCCGCTTCGTGCCGGACGCTGGTACGCGGCTACGTCATGTCGCTGCGGCGGCTGCTGGACGACCGCGGGGCCGAGGTCATCCAGTCTCGCCACGGCGGTTACCGGCTGAACGTCGAGCGCGACGCCGTCGACGCGACCTGTTTCGAGGATCTCTGCGACGAGGGGATCCGGCTGCGCGCGCGGGGTGACCCGGATGGGGCCTCCCCGCTGGTGCGCCGGGCGCTCTCGCTCTGGCGCGGGCCGGTGCTGGCGGACGTGCCGGTGACGCCCCTGGTGGCCGCCTACGCCGGCGGGCTCGACGAGCGCAGGCTGGCGGCGCTCGTCTGGCGGATGGAGGGCGATCTCGAACGGGGACGGCCGGAGGAGCTCGTGCAGGAGCTCGTGAGCCTGGTGGCGGAGCACCCGTACCGGGAGGACCTCGCCGTCCTGCTCATCCGGGCCCTGCACCTGGCGGGACGGCGTCCGGAGGCGCTCAAGTTCTTCGCCGACCACCGGCGGCTGCTGCGGGAGGACCTCGGCGTCGACCCCGGACCCGAGCTGTGCGGGGTGCACCAGCAGGTCCTGCTCGACGAGCGCCGCCCGGTGTGGCGGGGGCGGATCCCGGCGCAGACCCCGCCCTGCCTGCCTGACTTCACCGGCCGGGAGAAGGAGATCGAGCACTGGACGGCGGTGCTGGCCGCGGACGACAGCCGGGCGCTCCGCACGATCGCGATCTCCGGCCGCGCGGGGGTGGGGAAGACCACGCTGGCCGTCGAGCTGGCGCACCGGCTCAGGAGGAACTACCCCGACGGCCAGTTGTACGCCGACTTCACCGGCCAGACCACGCCCGGCGCGGTGCTGGGGCAGTTCCTGCGTGCCCTCGGGGTGCCCGGCCCCGCCGTCCCCGAACCGCTCACCGAGCGGATCCAGCTCTACCGCAGCCTGCTCGCGGACCGGCGGGTCCTGGTGCTCGCCGACAACGCCGAGGCCGAGGCCCAGGTCAGAGCGGTCCAGCCGGGGGCGGGCGGCTGCGCGGTGCTGGTGACCAGCCGCAAGCGGCTGCTCGGCCTGGAGTCCGCCCACTTCGCTGATCTCGACGTACTGGAGCCCGGTGCGGCCCTCGATCTGTTCGCCAGGATCGTGACGGCCGGACGGGCCCGGGAGGAGCCCGGCGCCGCGCTGGAGATCGTCGGGCTGTGCGGTCAGCTGCCGCTGGCCGTGCGGATCGCCGGGGCGCGCGCGGCGACGCGACCGGGATGGCGGCTGTCCGCCGTCGCGGAGGAACTCCGTGACGAGACGTCGCGGCTCGACCTGCTGCGGGCCGGCGACCTCGATGTGCGGGCCGCCATCGGCACCTCCTACGCGGGCCTGGACCGGCCGCAGCGCCGGTTGTTCCGGCTGCTCGGGCTGCTCGACGTCCCTGATTTCCCGGCCTGGACCGCCGCCGCGCTGACCGGTGCGCCGGAGCGGGTCGCGGATGACTGGTTGCTCTCCCTGGTGGACGCGCGCCTCGTCGACGAGGTCGGCCCCGACCTCGGGGGGCGGCCGCGGTTCCGGCTGCACGACCTGATCCGGATCTTCGCCCGGCACCGCGCGGAGCGGGAGGACGACGCGGACACCCGGGGGGCGGCCCTGTCCCGGGTGTTCGGCGGGTGGCTGCTGCTCGCCGAGAGGGCCGACGAGCTGCTTCCCGCGCGTACCGTGGCGGCGTTGCGCTCCGCCGTGCCCCGTTGGCGTCCTGCCGCGGCCGAGAGCGTGGTGGGCGACCCGTTCGCCTGGTTCGAGGTGGAACGGCAGGCGCTCGCCGCCCTGGTGCGGCAGTCGGCCGCGATGGGGGAGACGGGGTACGCGTGGGGACTGGCCGCCGCCGCCCAGACCTTCTACGAGCTGCGCGACGCCTCCGAGGGGATCCGCACGCATCGGCTGGCGCTGGCCGCCTGCCGGGTGGTCGGCGACCGCCGGGGCGAGGCGGTCATCTTGCGCAACCTGGCCGATCTGCACTCCGGTAAGTCCGGAGCGGTGCTCGACGACAAGATCGAGTGGGCTGACGCGTCCCTCCGGATCTTCCGCGAGCTCGGTGAGCCGCGCGGTGCGGCGGACGCGCTGTACCTCTGCGGCGACACGTACCGGTTGCGGGGGGACTACGAGCGGGCCCTGTCCCGGCTCCAGGAGAGCGTCGAGATCGCCCGGAGCTGCGGCTACCCGCTCGGCGAGCTCCATGTGCTGCAGCAGTTCAGCAGCATCGACAGCGAGCGGGGGCGCTACGACGAGGCGCTCGGCCATGCCCGGCAGGCCATGGTGATCGTCGAGGAACTGGCCAGCCCGCGCGACGAGTGCGTGGTGCGCGCCCTGCTCGGCATGATCTGCAAGCGGCTCGGCCGGTTCGACGAGGGCGCCGAACAGCTCCGCCGGGCCGTGGAGAGGGCCCGCTCCTCCGCCGACCCCCTGATGGAGGCGCAGATGCTCGCCCATCTCGGGCAGCTCTACGCCGACCGCGGCCACCCCGACGCCCGCCGGACGCTGGAGCGGGGGCTGGCCGCCAGCTCCGCCTGCCACTACGAGCACGGCCAGGCAGTCGCGCTGCACGGGCTCGGCCTGCTGGAGAGCGAGGAGGGACGGCACGGGCAGAGCGTCGCTCGCCTGCTCGCCGCCGCGGCCCTGTGGGAGCGGCTGCAGAACGCCTACGGCAGGGCGCGCACCCTCGGGGCGCTCGGCGAGGTCTACGCGCGCAGCGGCGACCTCGCGGCCGCCCGCCGCACCCTGGCGGAGGCCCGCCGGGAGTACCGGCAGCTGGACAACGAGGCCGAGGTCGCCCGCCTGGACGCGCTGTCGCGGTCGCTCGGGGATCCGGCGGACGGCCGGTGAGTCCATCGGGTCACAGGGGCGGCCCCGGCACACCGCGCCGCTACCCCTTGATGGCGCCGATGATGACTCCCTTGGTGAAGTGGCGCTGGACGAACGGGTAGACGAAGAGCACCGGTAGCAGGGCGATGACGACGATGGCCATCTGGATGGCCAGGCTCGGCGGCAGGCTCTGGCCGGGGAGGGTGCCGACGCCGCTCTGGCCGACGATCAGGGACTGGCCCTGGAGGACGTACTGCCGGAGCACCACCTGCAGTGGCCACTTGGCGTTGTCGTTGAGGTAGAGGACGGCGTTGAAGAACGAGTTCCAGTAGCCGACCGCGTAGAACAGGCCGATGACCGCCGTGACGCCCTTGGACATGGGCAGCACGATGGTGCGCAGGATGCGGAACTCGTTCGCGCCGTCGATGCGGGCGCTGTCGGTCACCTCGTCCGGGATGTTCATGAAGAACGCCCGCATCACCACCAGGTTGAACGCGGTGACCGCGCCGGGCAGGATCAGCGACCAGTACGTGTCGATCAGCCCCAGCGAGCTGACCAGCAGGTAGTTGGGGATCAGCCCGGGGCCGAACAGGAAGGTCAGCAGGATCAGGAAGAGCATCGGCCGGTGCAGCAGCGAGCCGGGCCGGGACAGTCCGTAGGCGGCCAGCACGGTGACGGTCAGGCTGATGGCGGTGCCGACCAGGGTCACGCCGAGGCTGACCAGGACCGACCGGGTCACCACGCCGCCTGCGAACAGCTCCTGGTACGCGGCGAAGGAGAGCCCGCTCGGCACGGTGACCAGGCCGCCGGCCTCGGTCACCGCCTCCTGGGTGGACAGGCTGGTCAGCACGACCATGTAGATCGGGAACAGCACGCCCACCACGATGAGCGTCAGCAGGAGCCCCTTGAGGAGCGCGCCGACGCGGCTGGGCCGCTCGGCCCAGGGGGGAAGAGTCGTCATGATCGTTTGTAGATTCCCTGCTCGCCGAATCGGTGGGCGACCTTGTTGGCCACCAGGATCAGCACCAGTCCCACCAGGCCCTTCACCAGACCGGCCGCGGCGCCGTAGCTCCACTCGCCGGTGAGCAGCGTGCGCCAGTACACGAAGGTGTCCAGCACCTCGGCGGCGTCCCTGCCGACCGCGTCGCGCTGCAGGAAGAACTGCTCGAAGCCGACGTTCAGCGCCTCGCCGAGGCGCAGGATCAGCAGCAGCACGATGACCGGGCGCAGGCCGGGCAGGGTGATGTGCCAGAGCCGCCGCCAGCGGCTCGCGCCGTCGACGGCGGCGGCCTCGTAGAGGTTCTGGTTGATGGCCGCCAGCGCGGCCAGGAAGATGATCGTTCCCCAGCCGGCGTCCTTCCAGACCGTCTCCGCGGTGACCAGCACGATGAACGTGTCCGGATTCGTCATGAGATCGATGCCGCTGTAGCCGTGGTCCCTGAGCGTCTGCGAGAGCAGGCCGGCGCCGCCGAACATCTGCTGGAACAGCGTGACCACCAGCACCCACGAGAAGAAGTGCGGCATGTAGACGATGCCCTGGATGAACAGGCGCAGCCGGGGCCGTACCACGCTGTCCAGCAGCACGGCCAGCAGGATCGGCACCGGGAAGTAGAAGACCAACTGGAACGCGGTGATCGTCAGGGTGTTGAGCGTCGCGTCCCAGAAGCTCTCGTCGAACATCAGCCACTGGAAGTTGGCGAACCCCACCCACGGGCTGTCCGCGATGCCCACGTACGGCGAGTAGTCCTGGAACGCGATCACGTTGCCGAGCAGCGGGACATAGTGGAACACGATGAGCAGCCCGATCGCCGGCAGCGCCATCAGCAGCAGCTGCCAGTCACGTTTCAGTCGTGATCCGAAGGGTTGCGGGCGCGCCCGCCTTGTCCTCGAGCCCCTTTTACGGACATCCTTGGAGGTGCCGGTGCCGGCGGGTGAGGTCAGGTCACCCGCCGGCCCGGTCTTCGCGTGGTCGCTAAGCACGGCCGTTGTCCCGCAGGACCTTCAGGTAGAAGTCGCGGGCCTCGTCCCCGCCGTCCCGCCGCCACTCGTTGGCGATCTGCTTGGCGTCGCTCACCGGGCGACGGCCGCGCATGATGTCGGTGAACTTGTCCTCGGTGGGCACCTGCAGCCCGGAGTACTTCGACGGCCGCTGGATCCTGATCCCGTCGAAGGGACCCTTCTCGATGTAGGGGAAGGACGCGTTCTGCCAGTCCACGTTGAGCTTGACCGCGTCGGGGTAGGGCCAGTCCACATAGAGCGGGCGCCCGCCGAGGAAGCCGTAGGTGTAGGCGACCTCCTTGCGGCCGAGGTCGTTCGCCTCCGGGATGCCGTTCGCGCCCCGGGTGAAGTGCTTGCCCTCCACGCCGAAGTTGGCGAGCTCGTACTCCTTGGTCCCGTACGGCGCCGCGCACCAGTTGAGGATGGCGAGGATCTCCTCCACCTGCTCCTTGGGCAGCCCCTTCTTGACGAAGGTGAAGATGCCCGCCGCGGTGTTGTGGTACATGATCGGCGTGCCGCCGTCGTGGGCGAAGAGCGGGAAGGCACCCAGGCTGAAGTCGGGGTTCTTGCCCCGGTGCTGCTGGAGCAGTTCCTTCCAGCCGCCCAGGCCGTCGCGGTAGACGAGGATCTGCCCGGCGCCGATCAGGTCCTTCTCGTTGGCGCCCTTGCTGCTGACCACGTTCGGGTGGACCAGCTCCTCCTTGAAGACCTTCCGCATGAACTCCAGCATCAGCTCGAACTCGGGGGTCTCGTACTTGTGGACGAGCTTGCCGCCCTCGTACCGCCAGTCCTGCGGGATCCGGAAGGTCGGCCACATCACCTCGTGGATGCTGCCGAACGCCCAGCGCTTGGCCTTGGGGTCGGTGATCTCCTTGCCGAGCTGGAACAGCTCGTCGGCGGTCTTGGGGTTGGCGTTCCAGCCGTTCTTGTCGAACAGGTCCTTGCGGTAGAGCAGCGCGAAGGGGTACGGCTCGGTCGGGAACGGCACCGCCATGAGCTTGTCGTTCCAGACCGACCACTGCCAGGCGGCGGTCGGCAGGTTGGCCAGCAGCGGGTAGGGCGCGACCTTGTCGCCCTGCAGGTAGGGGGTGAGATCCTCGAACGCCTTGTCGACGGCGGTATTGAAGTCCGCCATCTTGTCGATCTCCCAGCTCGGGATGACCATGATCTCCGGGATGTCCCCCGCGGCGAGCCTGGCGATCGCCTTGTCGCCGTAGACGTTACCGTCGGTGATCTGGAACTCCACGGTGGCGCCGATGTCGGCGTTGACCGCCTGGAAGTAGGAGTTGCTCGCCAGACCGGGCGGCGGCGGGCCCCAGAGCGGGGTCATGGCCTTGTAGGTGCCGCCCTTGCCGGCCTTCTGGGTGAGCGCCGCGGTGGGGGCGGCCGGGTAGGAGGTGAAGCCGCCGCTGACGTCGGGAACTCCGGGCAGCGTGGAGACCGTGCCGGGAAGGTCGGGCTTGACGCCGGGGAAGGCGGTGTAGGTGGGGGTGAGGGACGTCAGCTTGTCCGCCGCGGCGGCCGTGGCGCCGCCGCTGCCCGGCCGGGGGCCGCTGGGCGCGGAACACGCGGCCAGCAGGCCGCCGCCGGCGACCGCGGCCGCGCTGAGCCCCACCAGGCCGAGGAAGCCTCGGCGGCTGGTCGTCGCGCCCTGGGGAAGATCTTTCACGGGGCGCTCCCTTCATTGGTTCGAGACGGATCGGGGGGTGTCGTGGAGCATGGCTCCGGGGTAGAATTAGTTCGTCTTTCGACCAAACAAATTAGTCGAGGGTGACCGTCGCCACAAGGGACCGCCGATCGCGGGCCGCCGGGGGGCGGTCACAGATTGGTGAACGATGGGGCATGATGGGGCCAGCCTGGCCGAGCGGGAGCGGGACTCACCTTGATCACATCTACGACTGACCCGCGTCCGGCCGATTTCGCCGACGTGCGGGCCACCAACCTCGCCGTCGTGCTGAGGTTCGTGCGCGAGCACGCGCCGTGCTCGCGGGCCGACATCGCGGCGTCCACCGGGTTGAACAAGGCGACCGTGTCGAGCCTGGTCGCCGATCTGATCGACCGTCGCCTGGTCAGGGAGACCGGCCTGACGGAGAACCGGGTCGGCCGCCCCGCCACGATGCTGGTGCTCGACGGCTCGCCGTACGCGGCGATCGGCATCGAGGTCAACGTCGACTACGTCACCGCGGTCGCGGTGGACCTGTCGGGGGAGAAACTGCTGTCCTGGCGGAGGTCCTTCCCCGGCGCCGCCGGCACGGCGGGGCAGGCGATGGCCACCGTCGCCGGGATCGTCCGCCGGGTGGTGAACCGGATGACCAAGCAGGAGCGCCAGGTCCTGGGGCTGACCGTGGGCGTGCCCGGACTGATCGGCACCGACGGCACCGTGCGCATCGCGCCCAACCTCGGCTGGCGCGACGCCGACCTCTGCGGCGACCTCACCAAGGCCCTGCGCGACCCGGGCTTCCCGGTCCAGGTCGACAACGACGCCAACCTGGCGGCCCTGGCCGAGCACCGCTTCGGCCCGCATGCCGGAACGGCCAACCTGGTCTACCTCACCGGCGAGATCGGGGTCGGGGCCGGGATCATCCTCGACGGCCGGCTGCGCAGGGGAGGCCAGGGGTACGGCGGTGAGATCGGCCACATCCAGCTCGACCCGCTCGGCGCCGAGTGCCGGTGCGGGCGTCTGGGCTGCCTGGAGGCCGTCGCCGGGATCGGCGCCGTGCTGGAGCACGCCACGATCTCGCCCGCCGAGGTCGAGCTCGAACTCGACGAGGTGGTGCGACTGGCCCGCGGGGGTGACCCGCGCACGCTCGGGGTCCTCGACACCGTGGGCCGCAACCTCGGCAAGGGCGTGGCGGTGCTGGCCAACCTGCTCAACCCCGAGGTGGTCATCCTGGGCGGTTACTACGTGCCGCTCGCGCCGTGGCTGCTGCCCGCGGTGGAGACCGAGACGCGGGGGCGCGTGATCGCGCCGGACGCCGGGGGCTGCCGGGTCGTCGCCTCCACGCTCGGTTACGGCGCGGGGGCGCTGGGTGGTGCCGCGCGAGTGCTCGACTCGGTGGATTCGGGCCGTTTGCCGCGGATCTCTTGACCTGGGCCGCACGGGAGTGCACCCTTCAGGGAAGCTCCGCTCGAAACACGCGCGTAACGCACGGGTGACGACCGGAGTTTTCCCGGACCGATTATCGAAGCGCTTCGACAGAGGCGTTTTTCCAGGACAGAAAATCGAAGCGCTTCGACGCTCTCAAAGGGATGGTCCCCGATGAACGAACCGTTCCGTGACCCGGAACTTCCCCTCGCGCAGCGGATCGCGGACCTGCGGGGCAGGCTCACGCTGGAGGAGAAGGTCGGGCTGCTGCACCAGTACCAGCAGCCGGTGGAGCGGCTCGGGCTCGGCCCCTTCCGTACCGGCACCGAGGCGCTGCACGGTCTGGCCTGGCTCGGTCCCGCGACGGTGTTCCCCCAGGCGATCGGGCTGGCCAGCACCTGGGACCCCGACCTGGTACGGCGGGTCGGCGAGGCCACCAGCGACGAGGTGCTGGCCTTCCACCACAAGGATCCGGCGGGGGCCGGGCTCAACGTCTGGGCGCCGGTGGTCAACCCGCTGCGCGACCCCCGCTGGGGCCGCAACGAGGAGGGCTACTCCGAGGACCCGTGGCTAACCGGTGTGATGGCGACGGCGTACGCCTCCGGCCTTCGTGGGAGCGATCCCACGGTGCTGAAGACCGCCCCCACCCTCAAGCACTTCCTCGGGTACAACAACGAGACCGACCGCTGCGTCACCTCCAGCGACCTGCCGCCCCGGGTGCTGCGCGAGTACGAGCTCCCGGCCTACCGGTCCGCGCTGACCAGCGGCGCCGCGGTCGCCGTGATGCCCTCCTACAACCTGGTCAACGGCCGCCCGGCCCACCTCAGCCCGCTGATCGGCGAGGTGCTGCGGGCCTGGGCGCCCGACGATCTCCTCGTGGTCAGCGACGCCTACGCGCCCGCCAACCTCACCGGCCTGCAGGCCTACCACGACGATCTCCCCGAGGCCTACGCGCACGCGATCAAGGCAGGGCTCGACAGCTTCACCCAGGACGACGACCGCACCGGGGCCACCCTCGGTCACATCCACGCCGCGCTGGAGCGCGGCCTGCTCGCCGAGGCCGACGTCGACCTCGCGGTCCGGCACGCGCTCTCCATCCGCTTCCGGCTGGGCGAGTTCGACCCCACCACCCCGTACGACGACATCACCGAGGCGGTGGTCAACTGCCCCGAGCACCAGGAACTGGCCCGCGAGGCCGCCCGGCGCTCGATCGTGCTGCTGCGCAACGACGGAGTCCTGCCGCTGACCTCGGTACGCAGGATCGCGGTCATCGGCCAGCTCGGTGACACCCTCATGGAGGACTGGTACTCCGGGACGCTCCCCTACGCGGTCACCGCCCGCGCCGGGCTCGCCGAGCGGTGCGAGACCGTCTTCTGCGAGGCGGTGGACCGGATCACGCTCTCGGTGGACGGCGGCCACATCGTCGCCGACCTCGACGGCGGGCCGCTCGGCATCGGTGCCGAACCCGGCCTGTTCGACCTGTTCGACTGGGGCGGCGGCTGCTACGCGCTGCGGGCCGTGGCGACCGGGCGCCACCTGTCGGTCGGCGACGACGGCGTGCTGGTCAACGACCAGCCAGGGCCCAACGGCTGGGAGGTGCGCCAGACCTTCCGCACCGAGGAGCGCCCGCGCGGCACGCTGGCGCTCCGGCACATCTCCACGGGCCGCTACGTCGCGCTGGACGGCGAGGTCCTCCGCCTGGTCGACGACGCCGACGCCGCCGCCTGGCTCACCGTGGAGCGGGTGGTCAGCGGCGCCGAGGCCGCCGCAGCGCTCGCCGCGACCGCGGACGTGGCCGTGGTGGTCGTCGGGGACCATCCGCTGGTCAACGGCAGGGAGACCGAGGACCGCCTGGACCTGGCGCTGCCCGCCGCGCAGCAGGCGGTGGTCGAGGCGGTACGCGCGGTCAACCCGAGGACCGTCATGGTGATCAGCAGCGGCTACCCGGTGACCTGGGACGGCGACGACCCGCCCGCGGTGCTGTGGTCCTCGCACGGCGGGCAGGAGTACGGGCACGCGCTGGCCGAGGTGCTGTTCGGCGACGCCGACCCCGAGGGGCGGCTCACCCAGACCTGGTACGGCTCCGCGTGCGAGCTTCCCGACCTGCTCGACTACGACATCATCGCCGCCGACGCGACCTACCAGTACTTCCGGGGCACCCCGCTCTACCCCTTCGGCCACGGCCTCAGCTACACCACCTTCGACTACACCGACCTGGCCGTCTCGGTACGGGGCGGCCGGCTCACCGCCTCGGCCACCGTCACCAACACCGGTGGCCGGGCCGGAGTGGAGGTCGTCCAGATCTACACCCGCCAGCGGAGCTCCCGGGTCAAGCAGGCGCTGCGCCGCCTGCGAGGCTTCGTCAAGGTGCGGCTCGCCCCCGGCGAGAGCACCCGGGTCGACTGGGACCTCGACGTTCGGGAACTGGCCTTCTGGGACGTCACCAGGGGCCGGTTCGTCGTCGAGGACGCGTCCCACAAGATCATGATCGGTGGCTCCGCGCGCGACATCCGGCTCTGTGCCTCCTTCCACGTCGACGGCGAGCGCATCCCGCCGCGCGACGCCTTCGCGGGCCCGATCGCCGCGGTGGACCACGACGAGTACGACTCGGTGGCGTTCGTGGACGCGGCCAGGGTCTCCGGCGACGCCGTGCGGTCCACCGCCGAGGGGGCGTGGATCGTGTTCCGCTCGGTCGATCTGGGAAAGGGGGCCGCCTCCTGCTCGGTCAGCGCCACCAGTGCCGAGGGCGGCGTGATCACCCTGCGCCTGGACGACCCCCTCTACGGCCCCGTGGTCGGCGACCTCCCCGTCCCCCGCGCCGGCCGCCATGACCTCACCGAGGTGCGCGCCGGGCTTGCGGAGCAGGGGGGAGTCCACGATCTTTATGTGGTGTTCGAGAACATGGGGATCACCATGGCCGCCCTGAGCTTCGACGAGACCGCATGAGCGAGCGGGCGGTGACCATCAGCGAGGTCGCCAGGCACGCGGGGGTGGCGGTCAGCACCGTGTCGTACGTGCTCAGCGGGAAGCGCGCGATCTCGGCCGACACCCGGCGCAGGGTGCTCGACAGCGTGCGGGTCCTGGGATACCACCCCAACGCCGGGGCGAGGGCGCTGGCCAGCAAACGGGCCAACGTCATCGCGCTGGTGCTGCCCCTGCGGGCGGGGATGCACGTCCCGGTGCTGATGCAGTTCGCCACCTCGGTGGTCACCGCCGCGCGGCGGTACGACCACGACGTGCTGCTGCTGACCGCCGACGAGGGGTCGGACGGGCTGCGCAGGGCGGCGGCGAGCGCGCTGGTCGACGGGCTGGTCCTGATGGACGTGGAGCTGCACGACAGCCGGGTGCCGCTGCTCAGGGAGCTCGCCGAGCCCAGCGTGCTGATCGGTTTCCCCGCCGACTCGGCCGGGCTGACCTGCGTCGACCTCGACTTCGCGAGGGCGGGCGCGCTCTGCGTGGAGCACCTGGCCGAGCGCGGGCACACCGAGGTCGCGCTGCTCGGTGCCCCCTCGGTCGTCTACGACCGGGGCACCGGTTTCGCCCGCCGCACCCGGGAGGGCTTCGCCGCGGCCGTGGCCGACACCGGCCTGAAGGGGGTGGCCCTGTCGTGCGAGGAGAACTTCGACCAGGTGTCCGCCGTGATCGCCGAGCTGCTGGACACCAGGCCGGGCCTGTCCGGGCTGGTCGTGCACAACGAGGCCGCGGTCAACCACGTGCTGGGAGCGCTGCGCCAGCACGGCAGGCGGGTGCCCGACGACGTCGCCGTGGTGGCGATCTGCCCCGACGACATCGCGGAACGCTCCAGTCCGCCGCTGACCTCGGTGCTGATCCCGGCCGAGGAGGTGGGCCGCCAGGCGGTCCGGCTGCTCATGGAGAAGCTTGAGGGCCATGTCGTCCCCGAGGACACCCTGCTCCAGCCGCGGCTCACCGTGCGCGACAGCACCTGAGAGCCCCCGTACGGCGGGATGGCGTCACCCGGAGCCCGGCGCGGGGAATGATGACGTCACCCGGAGCCCGGTGCGGGGAGTCCGGCGACGGGCTCCGGTAACGCCGGGGGGGGGGGGCGGGGCGCCGCTGGGGCGGCCGAGGGCGGGCTCCGGGTGGGGGGGCAGGCTCGCCGACAGCGCCAACGACAACGTGACCGAGGGCGA
>NZ_JBEOZN010000143.1:0-24153 GCF_040298085.1 Streptosporangium sp. NPDC001681
TCTCCGCCACGGCGGACATGTCCCAGGCGGCGAGGGCCTCACGCGCGAGACCACGCGCCTTACCGACCGCTTCGGGATCGGCGGGCAGCTCCCAGCTTGCCTCCCGCGTTTTGTTGTCAGCCCTTATGGGATGTGGAGGGACAGCGTTAGGGTTCTTCATAGATCAGGGGACTCCGATTTCTTGATCCAGTCCTCGGGCCGGTGGTTGCGTCACCAGGCCCGAGGACGCCAATACTCGTATCGTTATTGCTACTTGCTGACCGCCTGTCGAGCAGTTACGGGCATGTCAATCGGTGACATATGCAGTGAAAGCAAAAGCCTTGACGTCTGGCCCCGGTCGCTCACTCACCTACTGAGCCAATCCAAAACCTCCCAACTTGGCCCATTTCGCTAACTTTTAGTGCCATAACGCCAACTCTCCGTAGCGGTAGCGGCTACCATCATGATGGCCTTGAATACCCTAGCGCGGCAATACCCAAAAACAGCAATACCTATATACGCGCTATGCACGAATTGCCGCGAAACATGCAAAGGAGAAGACGAAACGTGGCATATAGCCCAACAGTTAGACGAAGGCGTCTATCCAACGCTTTACGCCAATTCCGCGAGGCCGCCGGGCTCGACTCCAAAGAGGCCGCACGGAAGCTTGGCTGGCAACCCAGCAAAGTGACCCGAATCGAACGGGACGAGTGGCGCCGCCCAACCATCAACGATGTTATGGATCTACTCGACATCTACGGCGTTACGGACGAAGCAAAACGACAAGCCATGATCTCTCTAGCACGGGAGAGCCGCCGACGTGGCTGGTGGGAGGAGGAGTTCAAGGACATCCTGGGTGGAGCACTTGTCGGCCTGGAATGGGAAGCCACGGAGATCCAAACCTTCGAGGCGATGCTGATCCCCGGCCTGCTCCAGACTGCGGATTACGCTACAGCGATCTTCAAGGGCGGGCAGGTGATGAAGACCTGCGACACCGAGCGCCTGACCGAGGCGCGCCTGGCCCGTCAGCGAATCCTGGATCGTGAAGACCGGCCAACCTTCTGGGCGGTGATCGACGAGGCCGCGCTCCGCAAACAGGTCGGCGGTATCGCTGTGATGCGCGACCAACTCCACCAACTGTGCCGGATGGCCGAACGTCGGAACGTCGGCATCCAAGTGCTCCAGGACGCGGTTGGTGCGCACACCTCTATGACCGGTGGTTTCACGATCCTTGACTACCAGGCATCCGAGGACCCCAGCATCATCTACGTGGAGGTCGGCGCGGCCGGTGATCTCTTTCTGGAGAAGCCGGAGGATGTGGCCCACTATCGGAAAAGCTATGGCTACCTCCGCGCATCCGCACTAAGTGCGGACGCATCAGTGACGTACATTGAAAATCTGGCCAAAAACCTCAAGTAAGGGCGAAAGTCATGGAGCTTACCCAGTCCGATCTCACGTGGCGTAAATCCTCCCTCAGCTCGGCAGAGGGACAGAACTGTGTCGAGGTCGCGGTGCTCCCCGGTGGGGGCCAGGCCGTACGGGACTCCAAAGACCCCGGCGGCCCTGTGCTGAAGTTCACCTCGGGCGAGTGGGCCACATTCATCAGCGGTGTCAGAAATGGCGAGTTCGGCTGACGGACACCTGGCTATACGGGCATGACCGCGACCAGTCGCCGGGCCAGGGCTTTCACTTCGGTGAGTAGCCCGGCCGGTGGCTGGTCGAGGTCGAGGGCATGCTGGTGGATGGTGATGCGAGCGTGCCGGACGCGGTGGGCTGCGTGCGGGGCGTTGCCCTTGGCGTAGATGAGGTGGCCTTCCGGGAGGTTGAGCGCCGTACAGTAGGCCAGCATCTGGTAGAGGTCGGCGTCTGGGAAACCCGCAGGTTTCTCCGCCTTGTACTTGGCGTCGGCCACGGCGAGTGGGGTGCCATCGTCGGCGTACCAGACGAAGTCGGGGACCATCCGGATCGCCTGACGTTCGTCGAGGTGTTGGGTGGCCTGAAGGGCGCAGTGGCCGCCGATGTCGGCGAGGGCCTCGCGGAGCGCGACGGTGACAAAGTCCTCGAAGACCCGGGCCATGTCGAAGAGGAAGCCGTTCACGGTGACATCGCCGGGCCGGTGCTCGACGGAGGCACCGCGCAGCACGAGTTCGGCCAGCCGCAGCGCGTTCTGGTAGCGGGCGTTGAGCCGGGTGGGCCGCCAGGTGGGCAGGTTGTCATAGCTTCGCCAGAGACCGAAGAGCAGAGTATTGCCTACGAGGAAGCACAAGAAGTGTTTAATCGTTTGTCGGCTGAAGTCCACCCGTTGGAGGACGTCGAGGCAGTCGGAACTCGCGCCGTCACGCTTGTACGACACATGTAGCTCAATGTGACGCCCAGCAGGAGCGTCATCACGACCGGTCTCACCAAGGCACGCCAGGAGAACCCGCTGGGACGCTGGAAAGTCATCATGACCCCAGGGCGTACCAGCCCCGCTGACAGCCGTGCCCGTCCGCTGCCGATACGTCGAAGGCTCTTACCGAGCCTGAGCCTTCATCGCGCCCCGCACCGCGTCAAGGAGGTTGGCGGCTCTGTGGTCCGGCACTCCTTCCTGAAGGTGGTTCATGACATAGCCGAACGCCAGGCCGGTCGCCGGGTCGGCGAAGCCGAGCGATCCGCCCAGGCCGGGAAACCCGAAGGCGGTCGGGCTGTACCAGAACGCGTCGGGTGTCGGCAGGCCGAAACCGGTGCCGATCCGGACGGGTACCCGCAGGATGCGGTCGATACCACTGACCTGTTCCGCGGTCGCCGTGGCCAAGGTGCTGGGAGCGAGAATGCGATGCCCGTCGACTTCGCCGATGAGCGCGGCGTAGAAGCGGGCCAGTGCACGAGCCGTGCAGATGCCGTTGGTCGAGGGCATCTCAGCGGACTGTTCGTCGGGGTCGTTGTGGTCCAGTGGCGGCGTGACGACGGTCATCGACCGCACGGTCAGCGACGTCGGATCGGCATAGGCCGCCATCATCTCGCGCGCGGGTTCGGGAAGGGCGTCCAGGTCGATCCCGGCCAGTGCCTCGACGTCGGGCACGGCGGCGATGATCCGGCTGACCCGATGCCGCTCGGCTTCCGGCAGCCCGATCCACAGGTCCAGGCCGAGCGGTGCGGCGATCTCTTCGGTGAGGAACGCCCCGAGGCTGCGGCCGGTCACCCGGCGGACGACCTCCCCGACCAGCCAGCCGTAGGTGAGCCCGTGGTAGCCGTGCTCGGTGCCCGGTTCCCAGGAGGGGCGCTGGGCGGCCAGTGCGGTCACCATCGGGTCCCAGGCGATCGCCTCCGCCGGGGTGATCGGGTGGTCGATCACCGGCAGTCCGGCCTGGTGGGTGAGCAGCCAGCGGACCGGGATGCGGCCTTTCCCGTTCGCCGCGAACTCCGGCCAGTACTCGGCGACGGGTGCGTCGAGGTCCAGTTCGCCGCGCTGGGACAGCAGGTGCGCGCAGGCGGCGGTGACGGCCTTGGTGGTGGAATACACGACCTGCAGGGTGTCGCGCTCCCAGCGGCGGCCGGTCTCGGGGTCGGCGATTCCGCCCCACAGGTCGACGACCTTCCGACCGTGCAGGTAGACGCCGACCGCGGCGCCCACTTCCTGGTCGCCGGCCAGATTGGCCGCGAACGCCTCACGTACCTCTTCGAATCCCGGTGCGGTCTCCCCGCCGATTTCGGGCATGCGTCATCAACTTCCGTGCGGGGTCTGTTGCCGGGAAGTGCTAGCCGCGCCATTTCTCGATGAGCCAGGCGCAGATCTCCGGCTCGGTCATCTCGGGAAACTCTTCGGTGAACGTGACGAGTGCGCGCATCGCCTCGTCTCGGTCCAGGCCGCGCACCGCCGCCGCCCTGAGGTACTCCTGCCGCGCGGCGGAAGGACGGCCTCCACCTGCACCGCGACCCGGTAGGCCTTCGCGCCACCGCACTATTTCTTCCAGCCGCTCAGCGCGCCAGCCGGGAGCTCCGTCGACCTCGACATCGGGCTCGGGAAACGGGTGACTCGAATCGTCCGGATAGCGGGAGCGCCACTTGTGCACCGCGTGCCGACTCACCCCCAGCGCCTCGCCGATGCCGAGGACACCAAGGAAGTGCTCGGTCATGGTGCACCAACTTGTCTGTCCGGCCTCCTCCGTGGGTCTCATTACTACCACGCCCGAGATGGGGTTCCTGCGTCGACAGGACGCGAAAAACATCGTCTCAGATAGAGACGATGTTAGCGCGGGCATCGAACCTCGTCTACAACGAAGACGAGGTTATCTCTGGAGAAAACAGGGGCGAGCCGGGCGCTCCACATCTCTTCAGCCAGCAGAAGGAGGAGTGATCACAAGTAACGTCGAGCTTTCGGGTTCAGTCGTCGACCATGGGTCCCGCCACCAACCCTTCCTGCGCCCCCGGCGGCGTCTGCCGGGGGCCGTTTGGAGGTCCGGCCGAGGTCAGCAGATCTTGTAGCCGTGCCGCGTCGAGCTGTACGAGCAGGAGTCCACCAGCGTGCCGGACGCGTTCCGCAGGTACGCGGTGTCCTTGTCCTGGTTCCAGATGTAGGCGAAGGTTCCCCTGCTCCTGCCCCAGTAGAGGGTGGTGGCGGTGTTCTTACTCTTGCCGGTCCGCACGGTGACCGTCTTCCCGGCTCCGAGGGTAAACGTGCCGAATGTGTGGACGTGATCCGGCCGTTTCGTCTTGTCGCGGAGGGTCCAGCCCTTGAGGCTGACGGCCTTCTTGGTCATGTTCTTGATCTGCGCGTACTCGCCGTTCAGGCTGCTGTTCGAGCTTGCCGGACAGGGGTTTCATCGCAGGTCAGGGGCGGACGAGTCGGCCTGTGGGCCGGGTTCTTATTCCGTGCTCCCAGATCTGCGCCTCGCTCAGCGATCTGTTCCCTGACCTGTGAGAACGCTGCCGTCCTCTGCCGCTGTTCCGCACCGTCCTGCCCCGACCTTTCACGGACGCGTCCGCGGCGCCTCAGAAGTGCTGCAGCCCGGTCACTCGTAGCATGTCGAGCGCCGTGGCCTCGGGGGTTCCCGGTTCGGCCGAGTACACGAGCACGGTCTGGTCGCTGTCCGGAAGCAGGAGGGTGTCACAGTCGAACGTGATGGTCCCCAGCTCGGGATGGGCGATGCTCTTGGTCGCGGTACGCCATGGGGAGGACCGTCCCTCCCGCCACAGCTCGTCGAACCGCGGGCTGCCACGACGCAGTGAGGAAGCGGGGAACCCGTCGAGAAAGCCCCACGTCTCAACAGTTGTGATCAACCAAGCGATGGCAACAGTACTGGTGATCGAATCGCTGCTGGGCGGAACCGGCGTGGCCCGCGCGGGCGCCGCCGAGATCCCCAAGGGGTTCCTGCTGACCGAGCCCGCAGCGACCGCGGGACCGATCGTGGAGGACGAGGAGTGGTGGAAGATCAGCAACAGTCTGTCCCGGCAGCTCGAACTCAATCCCTGCGGCACGAAGGGGAAACCCCGCGACGGCCGGGTCGCGATGCGCACCATCACATACTCGAACAGCGCTCCCTCCGGGAGCAGCGAACAGCTCGTGCTGTACAGGAGCACCAGGTCCGCCCAGGCCGCGTTCCGTAAGCTTCGGGCGGACCTGGCCAGGTGCCCGAGGCGGGCAACGGCGAAGGGCGACACCGGCTCCAGGTTCGGCTACGTCGGCAAGCCGTTGCGAGTCGGAGACGAGGCCCTGTCTGTCTCAGGTCACTTGTACAAGCAGGGGAAGCGTGAGCGTGAGCCCGCCGAGCTGGGGGTCGTCGCCCGCCGGGGCGCCGCGCTGTTCTTCTACACCGACATCGGCAACGGCCTGGGAGCGGGCAAGAAAATCGTCAACCAGGCGAAGAAGATGACGAAGAAGGTGTGTGACCTGCCTGGGGTATGCGGGTAAGTCGCCCGTCTCAGGAAAAGACCCATGTACCCCTCGCCGGTGTCGAGCAGTACCGGCAGGGGGCACCGTATGCCGCCGTGTGGCCCATGAGCCACCCGAGTCGACCGGCTCGGCGCCCGAAACCGTCGCGGTGGGCGGCGTGCGGGGCGTTTCCCTTGGCGTAGCCGAGGTGGCCTTCTGACAAGCCGAGCGACGACCACGTGCGCGCCCGGGTAGTCGCCAGGTGGGCGACACGGCTACCCGCTACGTCGAACTCCACCCCGCTCTCCACCCTTCGAGGGTGCCGCTCCACCCCACCCGATCCCTAACTTCCCAGGCATGGACAAACGCTCTGGACGGTCGGGCCTCTGGCTCGACCTGCTGCACCGGCTCCTGGACGCCAATGGGGGAAAGATGAACGGCAAGCTCCTGCTCGCGATCGTGGTCGTGGCGCTGCTGGTGGTCGTCGGCTTCGTGGCCTTCCGGCTTATCCTGGTGGACATGATTTTGACCCTGAAGGACTCGCGCTAAGCGATGCGGGAGGTGTGGGGTCGGGTCGTGCGGCTGCTGGCGGCCGATGACCCCGAAACCGGCCGCCTGGTCAGGCTGCTGATGAGCCTGGTCTTCGCCTGGTCGCTCGCGACCGCCTCGCCCGATCGCGCCCCCGCGCTGGTGTGGTCGGCGCTCGGCGCGTCCATGGCGTGCTGGCTGGCCTTCGTCCTGCTCGACGGCCGCTTTCCGCGCGTGGCCGTGGCCCTGCTCGCGGCCGGTTCGGCGATCGCCGCGTCGGTGTCAGGATCGGCCGAGGCGGCGCCCACGGTGCTGCTGTTCGCGACACTGCTGCTGTTCGCGGCGCACATGACGCCGAGCATGGGAGCGATCGTCGCGGTCACCGTGGCCGACCTGACGCTCATGGTCGGCAGCATGCTGTGGTGGGAGCAGCCTCGACCGGCGATCGTGGTCCGCGGGGCGGTCATGATGTGCACCGTGCTCTTCGCGTTGCACCGGCGCCACTACCGCCGGGCCCAGCAGGACCGGGCCAGGGCCATGGCGCTCGACGAGCGGGCTCGCATCGCCAGAGAGCTCCACGACGTGCTCGCGCACTCCCTCGGCGCCCTGGGGGTGCAGTTGGAGGTCGCCGAGGCCGTACTCACCGAGCGAGGCGACGTGGAGGGAGCGGTGACGCGCATCCGCAGGTCGCGGGCCCTGGCCAGGGAGGGGCTGGTCCAGGCGCGCTCGGCGGTGGCGGCCCTGCGCGAGGACGTGCCGCCGCTGCCCGACGCGCTGAGCCTGCTGGTCGCCGAGCATCGCAGGGACCACGACGTGCCCGCCGAGCTGCGCACGACGGGCACGCGGCGGCCGATCACTCCGGCGGCGGAGGTCTGCCTGCTGCGTACGGCACGCGAGGCGCTGACCAACGCCGCCAAGCATGCCCCGGGCGAGCCGGTCAGGGTCGAGCTCGGCTACGGCGAGGGCACCATCTGGCTGGTGGTGCGCAACCCATGCGCGGCCGGACAGGCGGCGGCGTCATCCGGGCACGGCCTGCAGGGCATGGGTGAGCGGCTGGCGCTCGCGGGCGGGGCTCTGAACGCCGGACCGGCGGGTGGCCTGTGGGAGGTACGGGCGGAGGTGCCGGAGTGAGGGTTCTGGTCGTGGACGACCAGCAGCTCATGCGCGAGGGCCTGGTGGCGCTGCTGGACCTGGTCGACGACGTGGAGGTGGTGGGCGACGCCGGGAACGGCGAAGAGGCCCTGAGCCTGGTGGCCGAGCTGCGTCCCGACGTCGTGCTCATGGACCTGCGCATGCCCGTGATGGACGGCGTCGAGGCCACGCGGCGGATCGCCCGCCATTACCCGGAGGTGGTCGTCGTGGTGCTGACCACCTACGACGACGACCGGTCCGTGGACTCCGCCCTGCTGGCCGGGGCCTGTGGCTACCTCACCAAGGACGCCGGACGCGCCGAGATCGCCGCCGCCCTCCGCTCCGCCGCCGCCGGTCAGTCGACGTTCTCGGCCGCGGTGTCCCGTCGGCTGGTCGACGCGCTGTCTCGCGCCGCACCACCGCCGGTCACGGCCTGTCCCGACGGGCTGACCGTGCGGGAGGTCGAGGTGCTGCGGCTCGTCGCCGGGGGTCTGAGCAACGCGGAGATCGGCTCGGCCCTCTTCATCGCGGAAACGACCGTCAAGACGCACATCAACAACGCCTTCGCCAAGATCGGCGTCCGCAACCGCACGGAGGCCGCCGCCTACGCGCGCGACAAGCTGCACTAGCCTCGGTCTTTCGTGAACGCGTCCGCGGCGCCTCAGAAATGCTGCAGCCCGGTCACTCGTAGCATGTCGAGCGCCGTGGCCTCGGGGGTTCCCGGCTCGGCCGAGTACACGAGCACGGTCTGGTCGCTGTCCGGAAGCAGGAGGGTGTCGCAGTCGAGCGTGATGGTACCCAGCTCGGGATGGGCGATGCTCTTGGTCGCGGTACGCCATGGGGAGGACCGTCCCTCCCGCCACAGCTCGTCGAACCGCGGGCTGCCACGACGCAGTCCTCTGATCATTCGCGCCAGTTCGGGGTCGTTGGGGTAACGGGCCTGGGCGGCACGGAGCGTGCCGACCGAGGCGCGGGCGGCCGCGTCATCCTCACCGACCTGGCAGCGACTACTACCGAGAAACCGTTGCCAGATGAGGTTCCGCTGCCGCTGCGGCCACGCGGACATGTCGCCCTGAAGCGCCGCCGCGAGGGGATTCCAGGCCAGTACGTCGCCCTTGGCCGACAGCACCAGCACGGGCAGATCCGCCATGCGGTCCAGCAGCCGGAGCACGCTCGGCCGGATGACCGTCGCGATGCGTCCGGCCTGAGGCGGCTCGTGACCGGCGAGCCGGAACACCAGGTCGCGGTCATCGTCGTCGAGCCGCAGCGCCTGGGCCAACGCGGCGATGACCTGGCTCGAAGGCCGCGGCCCGCGCCCCTGTTCAAGCCGGACCACGTAGTCGACGCTCAGACTCGCGAGCATGGCCACTTCCTCCCGGCGCAGGCCCGGCACCTGGCGGCGAGTGCCCGACGGCAGCCCGACGTCCTGCGGTCGCACCCGGGCCCGGGCCGTGCGGAGTACTTCGGCGAGTTCGGCTCGGTCCACTCCTCGATGATGCCGCACGGACCGCGCGGCCGGGTGGTACCGCGGGTCCCATGCCTCAGCGGTCCTGGCGTGCCCGGACGCGCGCACCGACGATCGACCCCATGACGGACATGAAGACGGTGGCGCTGGTCACCGGAGCGAACAAGGGACTGGGCCGGGAGACCGTACGCCGCCTGGCCGGGAGAGAATGGCTGGTCCTGCTGGCCGCCCGGGACCGGGAACGCGGCCTGCACGCCGCGGACACGCTGGCGGGTGAAGGGCTCGATGTCGAGTTCGTCGAGCTCGACGTGACCTCGGACGAGTCCGTGGCGGCGGCCGTGAAGGCCGTCTCCGGCCGCGTGGATCACCTGGATGTGCTGGTCAACAACGCCGGAGTCGGTGGCCCGTTGCTGGATCCGGCCGACATGGGCGCCGACGCGCTACGGGAGCTGTACGAGGTCAACGTGTTCGGTCAGGTACGGGTCACACACGCGTTCCTGCCGTTGCTTCGGAAGTCGGAACAGCCCCGCATCGTCATGGTGTCCAGCGGTCTCGCCTCGCTGACACACGCCGGCGACCCCACCCGCCCCGAATCCGGCTTCCTGGCCCTGGACTACGCCTCGTCGAAGGCGGCGCTCAACATGATCGTGTCCCAGTACGCCCGAGCGCTGCCCGGGTTCAAGGTCAACGCCGCGGATCCGGGCAACCCCGCCACCGACATGAACCATCACACGGGTGTCCACACCGTCGCCGAGGGGGCCGATGCGATCATCAGGTTGGCCACTTTGGACCCTGACGGGCCAACCGGAGGGTTCTTCGACCGTAACGGCCCCGTCCCCTGGTAGGAGCGAAGATGGCAACGATTCTGACGATCGGGCTACATCCGAACGCGATCGACTACACCCGGCATCCAGGCCTCGATGAGGCGACGCTCACCGCACGGATCGAGCGGGGCGACGCGGCTCTGCGGGCGGCGGGTTTCGACGCGGTGTCGTGCCTGATCGGTACCGACCCGGACGCGGCGGAGAGGACCATCCGTGAACGGTTGTCCGAGGGCACCTTCGACCTGGCCATGATCGGAGGTGGTGTGCGGATGGCACCCGAGCACACCCTCCTGTTCGAACGGCTGATCAACGTGCTGGTGGCGACGGCACCCGGAATCCGGTTCTGCTTCAACACCTCACCGGAAACGACGATCGACGCCCTTGGCCGTTGGGTGTAGCCGTTCGCCGATGCCCGGCGTTCGTCAGTGGGGACCGGCGCGACAGCCGGGCCCCACGCTGACCGGAAAGCGAAGACAACCCTCAGCCGACCGCACGAAGATCACGAAAGATCGAGGCTGATTCCCGTGGTCACGGTCAGGCCCCGTTCTCAGTGTGCTTCTGCGGCAGTCTCGTGAGAACGCATGGTTGTTTCTTTCGGTGACAGACCGGTGTGTTTTCCGGCGAAGGCCAGGATGTCCGCGGTCAGGGCGCGTTCCTTGCTCGCGGGAGAGGCGGCGTGGGCGGTTTCGGGTTCTCGACGCATGAGGATCGGCCGGTCACTGCTGGTGGCGTGTTGGAGTGCCGCGCACATTTTGGTGACGTGGGCCTCTCCGGTCTGCAGGTCGGTTACCGCGCCGGTGAGGAGGAATGCGGGATAGGGGGCTCCGGGCGTGATGTTGTGGTACGGGGAGTATGTGAGTAGCCATTGGAGTTGTTCGGGTTGGGAGGCGGTACCGAATTCGTCGGTCCATGTGCATCCCAGGCCGAAGTGTTCGTAGCGCACCATGTCACATAGCGGGCCTTCGGCGATGACCGCGGCATACAGGTCCGGTCGCTGGGTGGCGGCGGCGGTGACCAGTAGCCCACCGGCGGATTGGCCAAAGATCGCCAGTTGGTCGCGGGTGGTCCGACCGGTGTCGATGAGCCAGGTCGCGGCGTCGTTGAAGTCGCTGATCGCGCGGTGTTTGTGTGGTCCACGGCCGGCGTCGTGCCAGCGTTGGCCTTCTTCGCCGCCTCCGCGTACACAGGCGACCGCGTAGGTGCCGCCGGCGCTGACCCATGCGGCCGCCATGGGGAAGAACCATGAGCGCATCGGCATGCCGAAGCTGCCGTAGCCGTAAAGGAGGGTGGGGCGGGGGCCCTGATGCTCCTCAGCCGGGGTGAACAGGAGCAGCGTGATCTCGGTGCCGTCGCCGGCGTGATAACGCACACTGTGGCTGCGGATTCCTGGAGTGTGTCCGGCTATTGCGGCGCCGGTCTCCTGTTCCGTCTTCCCGCTGGCGGCGTCGTGGCGATAGATGGTGGGGGGTGTGGTCGCGTCGCAGTAGCTGAACCACGCGTGATGCCCGTGCGGGATGTTCGTGCGCAGGGATGACACGACGCCCGCGCCGGGAAGGGGCAGATCGGTGAGTAGCCGACCACTGGCCAGGTCGTGCAGTGTCAGGGTGGAGGTGCCGTGGCGGGCGCGCGCCACCAGCAGGAGGGGCTGCGGAAGTGCCGGGCCGTCCAGGACCAGACATTCGTCCAAGGGGGCTTGGGGATCTTCGGCTACCAGCGCGCGCCATGCGGCCGGGTCGGTATCGTGCCGGTGCGCCGTACAGATGCGGCCACACGGAGCCTGGTAGTCGGTGACCAGCAGCAGATCGTTGTCCGCGAGGAAGCGTGGGAGAACACGGGCGCGTATGGTGCGTCCATCCACGATCCTGATGAAATGCGGCGCTTCCGGATCGGTGAGCTCGGCCACGTACACATCGTTGTGCGAGGCGGGCCCGACCATCGCAGTGATCGCCAGATGACGGCCGTCGGCGCTGACCGTGAGCCCGTAATAGTGCTCTGGGGCATCGTCACCGCCGAACACCACCGTGTCGGCCCGCCAGGGCGACCCGATCCGATGCAGCCTCACCCGCCGCTGCAAACGCATGTCGCCGGGGGCCAGTTCCTCATCGGGAACACGGCTGACGTAGTAGAACGCATCCCCTCCCGGCAGCCAGGCGAGCGAGGTGTTACGGGCGCGTGGCAACGGCCCGTCCACCGTCTCCCCGGTACGCACGTCCAGCACCATGATGTCGCTGCCGGGCTGCTCGGCGACCTCCATTTGGACAGCCACCCGTTCGCCCTCGCGCGATGGCCACCAGGCATACAGCCCGGTACGGCCGGACGGATCGATCTCTGCCGGATCGACCAGCACCCGCCTGTTCCCCGCAGCGTCAACGACGAGCAGGCGCCGTTGCTCATCCCCACGGAGTTGCTCGGCAAGGAACATGACCGGACCACGCACCATCGGAGGCTCGGACACGCCGAAGGATGACATCTGGTCCACCAAGGACGCCCACGATTGCTTCTCACGCCATCCGGCGCGATACGCGCGGAAGAGACGATCCTGGGCCGCGGCCCAGTCCCGCACGCGCGCGTCATTGCCGTCTTCCAACCATCGATAGGGATCGGAAACCGGAAATCCGAACAGATCCTCCACCACATCGCTGCGCCAAACGGCAGGGTAGGACAATCGCGCCACAAACGCCCCCCGATGCATCGCCCCGCCCGCAATTAGGTCGAGGCACTGCGGTTTTGACACACCGCAGTACCTCGGCTCATTCAGCTACGACTGACCGCGAAGAATGTCCGCCTGCCAGCCGCGTACGCCCCCAATGCGGGTAGTCGGAGTGGAATCACGATACGGTAGGTATCCATTCATGTCAGCCTCCCGGATTCGTTGATTCGCCCGGAATGAGCGATTACGACGAGAAGTATCCCCGCACCCGGGATCGATAAACACAGGCATCGCTCTCGACGGTGAGCGCCAATCCTCCCTGGATCCTCGGCACGTACGTCGGCCATATCGGCTACCCTCCTGCTAAAATTTCACGCAAGAGAAAAAGGCATACGGAATGCCACCTCTATATCGATCTAGCGCAACGGTAATGCGGAGCCTTTCGAGATAGATCCCAGGGCTGACGACGTTCTCAAATCGTGAGACCGAGAGCGATCAACGGGTTGCCGAAACCGTCGCGGGCCCAGCGGGTTCCCTCGGCGATGCCGGTGAAGACGAACTTCGCCGCCGACTCCCCCATCCACAGCCGGACCGGTTACCCGGCCAAGGTTGCGTGACGGGCCACCAGCGAGACTCGGCCGCCCAACGAACGCCCAGGACAACCGGCACAAGCCCGGATACCTGCTCCAGCCGATGCCGGACCCGCGGCCGGCTGAAGAACCGTCGCGCCGCCCCCACCAGCCACACGCCCCCCAGATACCAGGCCAGATCGATCAGGTGCCTGCTACCCGGCTGAACCTGGAGCCGCGCGCCCTGGCCGGCTGATGTACGTGACAACAATTCATTGTCACGTACATCAGCGATCAGCCTCCCGGATGAGCAGATGCGCCGGGTATGCACGCGATGGGTCGTCAGGTCTGCCAGAGGGTCGACAGCACCACGTGCAAGGCGGTCGCGCCCAGGACGCTGATCACGGCGTTGCGGGTTTTCAGGTGCAGCCCGATCGCGGTGGCCAGGGCCACCGCGGTGGGCACGACGGCCGACCAGGTGGGGCGGACCTCGCGCAGGGTGTACAGGGCGAGGATCAACATGATGCCGGTGGGCATCTGCAGGGCGAGGTAGCCCAGGACGGCCGAGCGGCGCAACGGAGTCAGGACGGCGAACGGCAGGGCGCGCAGGCCCCAGGTGACGGCGGCGCTGACGGCCACGGCGGCGGCCAGGTAGTGCGGGCTGGGCACGGGTTTTCACCTTTCCCCGGCTGAGGCGGCCGCGGCGGGCACGGGGCGGGTGTGATCGTCGGGCGCACGGGAGGCGGTGTGGCGGTCCACGGCGTAGCGGATCAGCAGGCCTGCGGTGAACAGGGCCATCGCGACCGGCAGCACCTGCCCGGGAGTCAAGAGCGCGGCGACGGCGAAGCCGGCCGCGGCCAGCAGGGGAGCGGGCAGATCCCGCTGGGCGCGCCAGGCGTCGATCGTCAAGACCACGAACAGGGCGGTCAGGGCGAAGTCCAGGCCGTGCAGGGTGAGCGGGATCAGGGATCCGGCGAGCGCGCCGAGGGTGGCTCCACCGACCCAGTAGCCCTGGCACAGCACCTGCATCCACAGAATGCGGGCGCTGCTCCAGGAGCGGGCGCGATCGCCGGTGGTCATGGCGTAGGCCTCGTCGGTGAGCGCGAAGGTGGCGTAGATGCGGCCGAGCGGCCGGACCTGCGACAGCGGGAAGGACAGGGCGTAGAAGACGTGCCGGAGGTTCACCAGCAGCGCAGTCACCGCGATCTGCCCCAGCGGTGTCACCGAGGCGACCAGGCCCAGCAGCAGGAACTCCAGCGACCCGGCGTAGACCACGGCGGTGAACACCGTGGCCCACCACCAGCTCAGCCCGGTGTGCACCACCAGGACGCCGAAGCTGATCCCGAGAGGGAACAGGCTGAGCCCCACCGAGGCGGTGTCGGCCGCTGCCGCCGCGAAGTCCCGCGACCCGCCCCTCGCCCGCATTGCACTCATGAAAGCAATTTTAGTGCGTATAGCGCATAATATGGTTTCAAAAACCATCAGGAGTAAAGTATATGAGCAATATTATTAGGCTTGATCACATTGATCGTGAAATATTATTTCACCTTGCTCGGGACGGTCGGCTGTCGAACGTGGAGCTGGCCGGCCGGGTGGGGCTGACACCCCCGCCGTGCCTGCGCCGGGTCAAGCGCCTGGAGGACGCCGGCGTGATCGCCGGGTACCGGGCGCAGATCTCCCCAGCGGCCCTGGGCCGTTCCCTGGAAGTGGTCATCTCGGTGGAGATCGCGGTCAACGACCTGCAGACCGTGGAGGACTTCGAATCCCGGGTCGCGGTACTGGAGGAGGTCATGGAGTTCCGGCGCATGTTCGGCCGCCCGGACTACTACATCAGGGTGGCGGTCGCCGACCCGATCGCCTACGAGGAGTTCCTCAGCCGGCAGATCCTGCCGCTGCCCGCGGTCTCCCGGGTCGACTCCCACATCACCATGAAACGCATCAAAGGGGTCTAGCCCACATACGCCCAAAACCCACATCCGATCTCGATGTACCGGATGACACACCCGGGTCGTGCGGCTGCCCTCGCAGTGAACCCGCAGGTCAGCACCATCTCCGCAGGTACTGGATAAGAGACCGTTGCCACGTACCTGAGGCGGAGCATCAGGGGTGTCAGTTTCCGAAGCAGCCTGCACTGCCGGCGTAAGGGCCCAAAGGCGGTTCGGCGGACCTCGAGGTTCGGGCATGTTTCCGGCATTGTCTGAGCCGTATCCCGGGCTGCTACCGCCGAACGCGCCGAGCGGGTTCTGCACCTTTGAGGGAGCGGAACCTAACGTGGCGCTTTCCTGCGGTGTACGGCTATCGCCACCCCGAGGGCGAGGGCGGCATATCCGCAGGTCACGGCCAAACCTCCCGATGGCGGGAGCGGGTAATAGCCCCCGAGCAGTGACTGGTCCACGTCCACGTGCGCGAACGTGGGGACGCTCTGCGTGATCGCGAACCCGGCGGCAGGGGTGATCATCAGCAGCCACGGCACCAGACCCGCGGTCGCCAGCAGGTAGGGCACGACGACCAGCGCGATGGCCAGCCCGACGGCGACGATGCCCCGCTTGACCAGCGCGGCCAGGCCCAGAGCCAGCACGGCGGCGGCCGCGGTCAACGCCGCGTAGCCGACGATCACCCGCAGCCCGGTACCCAGGGTGATCGGCTGAATCGGGTTCTGATTGGCACGCAACATCGCCAGGCCGACAGGGACCACGACCCCCGAGGTCACCAGCCCCGTCACGAACGCGACCGCGCCGACCACCATGGCCTTGGCCGCCAGCAGCCACGCTGGATGCGGCTCGGCCGGCAGGCCGGTCCCGATCAGCCCCCGCCGGTGTTCCGCCGTGAAGAACGAGACCGCCGCCACGAGCACCAGGATCAGCCCCACGGCCCCGCCGATCAGCATGAGGTCAGCGCGCAGACCGCCCTCCACCGTGGCGGGCCCGATGTCACCACCCCCGGTCACGAGGAGCTTGTCACCGGACTCGACGACCCCGCCCGGGTGATGCAGGGTCTTGCCGTCGGGCCCCAGGGAGACGCCGACGTCGTCACGCCGCCACGAACCGTTCGCGCCCTGCAGCTTGATCTGGTCGAAGGTGGCGGTGGCCTGGGCGAAGGCTTTCGCCATCTCCCACAGGGCGCCTGGCGAGGTGGCGAACAGCCCGATCTCGACCGTCTCCGGCAGCCCGGTCAGCTTGACCGTGCCGACCTCGGTCCACGTCTTTCCGTCGCCTGACTCGTAGCCGGTGAGAGTGTCGCCCGACCTGGTCAGCCGCAGCCACCGTGGCCCCTGCACAGGACCGCCGGCCACGTCGTGGGTGAAGTTGTGCTGCATCCTCACGCCGTGGCTGCCGGTGATCATGACGGCGGCATACGGCGTGCCCTGCGTGAGGCTCTGCCTGACCAGGAGCCCGGCCTTCGCCCAGGGCACCACCCCCTCCTTGACGTTGCGCACCCCGGGTACGACGTCCGGCAGCCGCATCTGCCCGGTCATGTCCGACACGCGGGCGGTGATGCTGCCGTTCCCCTTGAGCGGCTGGTGCACGAAGTAGTACTTGTCCTTCACCGCCGTGCCATCGGGTCCCACCAAAGGCGCGGGGCAGGGGCCCTCGCCCTTCCAGGTCACGCAGGTGCTGCGGGCGCCCCCGGCGACCAGCAGGCCGAGCGACACGGTGACCAGCACGGAGGCCGCCATGGTGAGCACCCAGCCCCACCCGGAGCGGAACTTGGTCCACTCCGCGCGCAGCAACTGAGGGAAACGGTCCTGCCCGGCCCGCCGGCTGGATCGGTAAGGCGTGAATGAACTCATGCCGACGGTTGTACGCGGCACCCGGTTCCAGCCGGGTCGCAGCCGCTGCGACCCGGCTGGAACCTGGGATCTGACATCGTTGACCCATGGCACCTCGACCCGGCGGCCGGTTCGGCCGCCCCGCCCGCACGACGACCGGCGGTGAGTGGCGGTGAGGGTCCTCGTCGTCGAGGACTTCGAGGTCCTCGCCCGCTCCATCGGAACCGGGCTGCGCCGCGAGGGCATGGCCGTCGACGTCGTCCTGGACGGAACCGCCGCCCTCGACCGCCTGGCCGCCACCCGCTACGACGTGGTGATCCTCGACCGCGACCTGCCCGGCGTCCACGGGGACGAGATCTGCCGGCGACTCGCCCACGGCCGCTGTGAGACCCGCGTACTGATGCTCACCGCCTCCGGCACGATCGAGGACCGCGTCGACGGGCTCAGCCTCGGCGCCGACGACTACCTGCCCAAGCCGTTCGCGTTCGCCGAACTGGTCGCCCGCGTCCGTGCCCTGGCCCGCCGCGCCACCCCGCCGCTACCGCCCACCCTGGCATGCGGGGACATCACCCTCGATCCGGCCCGCCGTATCGCGTTCCGGGCCGGTCGGCGCCTTGACCTGAGCCCCAGGGAGTTCGCCCTGCTCGAATGCCTGCTCGCCGTACCCGGCCTGGTCATCTCCGCCGAGGAACTGCTCGAACGCGTCTGGGACGAGGCCGCCGACCCCTTCAGCAGCGCCGTCAAGCACACCATGCACCGGTTACGAGCCAAGCTCGGTGACCCGCCCGTGATCGAGACCATCCGCGAAGGCGGCTACCGCATCGGACCGTCATGACCCCCCAGACGCTCGCCGGCAGGTCCCTGCAGACGCGGCTCGCGCTCGCCTACGCGGCGGGCATCTACGCCGCCGGGGTCTTCGTGGTCGTATTCGTCGCCGTCCCGCTTGCCGGCATCCACGCGGCCACCCCCAAAGACCGCCCCTCATCGAGTGCGATCACCGAAACCGGGTCCGGGATCAGCCTGCCCCAACTCCTCACGGGATCCGCCGTCGCCCTGGTCCTTCTGATTCCCATCGCCCTGACTCTCGGCTGGTACGTCGCCGGCCGGTTCCTGCACCCGCTGCGCGCCATCACCGCCACCGCCAAAATCATCTCCGCCGGAAACCTCCACCAGCGCCTTGACCTCGGCGAACCCACGGACGAGCTGACCGAACTCGGCCACACCCTCGACGACCTGTTCGCCCGCCTGCAAGCCTCCTTCGACGCCCAACGCCACTTCGTCGCCAACGCCTCCCACGAGCTGCGCACCCCTCTCGCCGGCCTGCGCACCCTTCTTGAAGTCGCTCTCGCCGACCCCGATGCCGACACCGACACCCTGCGTTCGGCCTGCCAGGACGCCCTCGCTCTTGGCGAACACCAGGAGCGGCTCGTCCGAGCACTGCTCGCTCTGGCCACCAGCGAGCGCGGCGTCACCCACTGGGACACCCTCGACCTCGCCCACGTCGTCGAAGGAGTGATCGCCTCCCGCCGCGACCAGGCAATGGAGAGACGCATCGACCTAACCGAACACCTGACGCCCGCAGTGACGGCCGGGGACCCGAGACTGATCGAAAGCCTCGTCGCCAACCTCATCGACAACGCCATCCGCCACAATCACGAAGACGGGCAGGTAAAGGTCACCACACAGACCTCCGGCACGCAGACGGCCCTTACCGTCACCAACAGCGGGCCAGTCATCCCCGACAACCAGATCCAGCGGCTCTTTCAAGCCTTCCAGAAATTGGCGCCCGATCGTCACGGCCGCCACGACGGCTACGGCATCGGCCTCGCCATCGTCAATGCCGTCACGCAGGCTCACCACGCCACCCTCACCGCCAGCGCACGCCCCCAAGGCGGCTTGTCCATCACCGTGCAGTTCGCGCACGGATCTCATCCGAACCTTCCCTGATGAGGTGCTCCAGACCCTGGCCTCCGACGACGCCGACCTGATCGGCGCGTTGCCGGCCTTCGAACCGAAGGGTGGAGCCCGACCTGCCGGCCGCCAACCCCGGCCCGGCCTGGGCGCTGGTGGTCGAGTCGGTCGCCGCAAGGTACGGGCCGAGTGCCTCACGGCGTGGACCCAGCTGATGGAGGCGCTGGTGGCCGGGCGCCGCCCCGACCGGCCGGTACCGCCGATGGCCGGTACCGCCGCGATCGGGGCGGTCGTGCATCTGCTGGCCACCGCCATTCAGGAGGGCCGGGACCTGTCCTCGATGAGCGACATCCTGGCCGGCATCGCCTACCGCCTACTGGCCTGACGGCGGGGCCGGCCGGCGGCTAGCTCAGGTGCCGGGCGAAGAACCGGGCTCCGGCGTCGATCTCGAACGACGGGACGCCGGTGTGGCCGCCGAGATTGGCGTGCAGCGTCTTCTCCTTGGAGCCGAAGGCGTCGAACAGGTCCAGGGCCAGCTGCCGGTCGTTCCCTTCGTCGTCCCACTGCAGCAGGACCTGCAGCGGAATGGTGACCTGGCGGGCCTCCTCGAACAGGGTGCCGGGCACGAAACTCCCGGCGAACAGAAGGGCGGCCGAGATGCGCGGCTCGACCACCGCCAGCCGGATACCGATGGCGATCACCCCTCCCTCGTACCCGACCGGGCCGCCGATCTCGGGCAGCGAAAGAAGGGCGTCCAGGGTCGCCTGCCATTCCGGGACCGCCCTTTCGACCAGCGGGAGGACGAGCCGGTCGACGATCTCGTCGACCGGCTCGCCGGCCTCCATCGCCCGCAGCAGGTCGGCGCGGGCCTGCTCGGCGGCGGCCGAACGGGGCCGGTCACCGCCCCCGGGGAGCTCGATGGCGGCTGCGGCGAAGCCGTACTCCGCCGCGTAGTGCCGGGCCCGGGCCGCCAGTCGGGGGTGCATCTTGTGCAGCCCGCCGGGGTGGCCGACCAGGATCAGCGGCGCTGGTGCGGATGCGGATGCGGGCGTCCACAGGATGCCGGGGACCTCGCCGAGGGTGAAATCGCGTTCGAGGACGCCGTCGTCGAGGCGCTGTTCGGAAGTGAATTGCATGGTCGTGCCTTTCGGGAGTGCTCTTGAACGGCGCTCCCGGACGACCTATCGTCCGACCGTGACCCCAGAGGGGAGCACCCATGTCGATACTGCGTTCACGGGTACCACCTCCTCGTTCTTTTGCACGGCCTCCGGAAAGCTAACAGTGGTCGCCGTGGTCCGCCAACGGGTTTTTGCGGAGGCTCCGTGACCGGATGCCACGGAGCCACTCGCCTAAAGGCCAAGGCCGTGTAGTTAAGGGCTGACGGCGTACGAGCACGCGTGGGAAATCCGGGACGCCTACGGCTACCGCCCGTACGAGGACGCCGAGTGGGGCCGGCGGTTCCGCACGTTCCTGCACGGGCGGGCGTGGACGCACGCCGAGGGGCCGCAGGCGCTGTTCAACCAGGCGGTGGGCTGGCTGCGCCGTCACCGGGTGCTGCTGCCGGGCGTGAGTGTGCTGGCCCGGTACGGCTCGGGCCGACACCATCGCCGCGGCGAACGCCAAGCTGATCGCCGCCCAGGCCGACGTGCCCATCGTCCGGTACGGTGCCACCAGACCCTCGCCCATGGTCTCGGTCAGCCACTGGTCGTCACCCACTTCGCCGCACCACTGTAGGTTCCGGATAGACCTGTCGGTGTCCGAGTGTGTTGTCGCGCAGAAGGCGATCAGAACACCATCGTGAGCAGGTCGGCGAACAGCTCCTGTTCGTCGATCTCGAGCCCGTGGTTCGTGAACCACGTGGCCATGTTGTGGCAGTCGCGCATCAGGAAGTCCATGCCCTTCGGGTTGCCGACGATGTCGACGACCTGGGGCAGGTCGATCATCACGATCCGCTCGGCCTGCGCGAGGACGTTGTACGGCGAAAGGTCGCCGTGCGCGAGCCCCGCGCGGGCCAGTTCACGCATGCCGTTGCGGAGCTGCTCGAAGTACACACCGAGCAGCTCCTTCGACGGCCGGACCTGGGCGAGCCGGGGCGCGGCACCGCCCTCGCCGTCGTCGATGAACTCCATCAGCAGCTCGGTGCCGTCCACCTGCACGGGATACGGCACCGGGACGCCGGCCTTCCACAACCGGTTGAGGGCGTCCCATTCGGCGTATGCCCACTGACCGGCCGCGACACTGCGGCCGTGCGAGGTCTTCTTCGCCATCGCCCGGCTGTCGCGGCTGTTGCGGGTACGGCGGCCTTCGACGTACGACGTACTGCGGTGGAAGGACCGGTGCTCCTCGGTGCGGTACCGTTTCGCGGCCAGCAGCGAGGACTTCGCCGGGTTGTCGCCGATGGCTTCGACGGCCCGTTCGAGCAGGAAGACGTCGGCTTCCTTGCCGGTTTTGAGGACGCCAAGCTCGGTGTCGATCGCAGCCTGTTCCGTCACAACCCACGAGGGGCGTGGTTCCGGGCCGCGAGAACCGCGCTCGACCTCCAGCCAGGTGGACCACCGCTGATCCGGGCCCAGCTCCTCGTCGACCGAATGGAACTTGAAGACGAAGGCTGCGGCCGGATCTGGTCGGGACTCGTCACCGGTGAATTCGGACCGGCGGGAGTCGAGGTCGGAGTAGGTATCAGAGAGTTCGTACTCGGCAGACAACGGGTGTGCTCCTGAACAAAGAGGTGGGACTGATGCGGACATGCCGCAGCGCAGTGATGGCCATCCGTCAGCCCTCCTTAGTCCAGGCAGCGCTCTCCGCCGCTCGATCGACCCAGCATGCCCCGCCCGTTTCGGACCCCGCAACGTATTTACCGGAGCTGGGACCGTGCGGTCGGGCTCAGCCGGAGCTCCTGCATCGGCTTCGCGGATCGGTAGACCGGCTCCGGCAGCACCGGCTCCCGCCAGACCCGCGACGCGGCGAGCTGCCGGCGTACGCGCGGCCCGGCGACATCGTGCATATCTCCGAGATGTTCCGCCTCGTGCGCGGCACCCAGGGCACCCTGGCGATCCCGGCACAGCGCAAGGCCCGCCGCGAATACGAGAACCGTGTCAACGCCCTTCCGGCTACAGCCGGACCATGATCGTTCTCAGCGCCAACGGCTGTACCGATGTTCCCCACAGCCGTTTCCCCCTGACGAGGTCGCCCGGCTCGGCGGCGCGTCGCTCGTGTTGGTGCGGGGCAACGACCGCCGCGACACCGGCCTTTCATGCTCGGGCGCCAAGCCGGGTCGCCGGTTCCTCAGGCACCGGCGAACAGCAACGATCAGCGAGAGATGGGCATTTGCGTTGACAACTCTGCCGGCAACGCCGGGTTACGTTACGGCCTCGTCAATCGTTCATGCCACAGAAACTTACGTAAGATCCACAGGCATTTTCGGCTTCCCCTGAAAGGCAGCCGTGCTCTCGCGGATCACGAGCTCGGTGCCCAGCTCCACTCGCCTCTGCTGAAGCGACTCCCCCTCAGCCAGGCTGATCAGCATGGTGGCGGCCGTGGCGCCCATCTCGATCAGGGGCTGGCGGATCGTGGTGAGCGGCGGGATGGCCCAGCGACAGGGGGGCATGTCGTCGAAGCCGATCACACTGAGGTCGTCCGGGATGCGTAGCCGCAGCTCGTGGGCAGCGTGGTAGACGCCGACGGCCTGGCCGTCGTTGGACGCGAAGATCGCAGTAGGTGGCTCAGGCAACTTCATCAGTCGGCGGGTGTGGGCCAGGCCGTCCTCGATCTGAAACGCCCCCTGGCAGATCAGGTCGGGGTCGACCGGCACGCCGGCGGCATCAAGGGCGGCACGGTAACCGTCCAGGCGTGCCCGGCCGGAAAGCGCGTACTCAGGCCCCGTGATCATCGCGATTCGGCGGTGACCGAGTTCGAGAAGATGACGGGTGGCTTCCAGGCCACCGCTCCAGTTGGTGGCCCCCACCGAAGGTACGCCGCGGCCAGGATCCCCGGCGGGATCCAGCACGACCAAGGGAACCTCGCGAGTGGCCAGCCGCACGCGCTGGTCATCCGTGGGACCCGAAAACACCGTGATGACACCGGTGGGGCGGCGGCTGAGCACGTCCTCGATCCACCGGTGTCCCGGAGTATGCCGACCGCCGAGCTCGGAGATCACCACGCTCAGGCCATGCCGCCGGGCGACCTGCTGGACACCCTTGACGATCTCTATCGGATAGTCGCCCGCCAGCTCGTGAAAGACGACCTCGATGAGGCCCGCCGGTTTGATGCGGCGGCGTTGTCTGCGGTAACCGTGCTCTCGGATGAGGCCCTCGACCAGGGCGCGGGTCTCCGGGCCGACCTCCGAGCGGCCGTTGACGACCTTTGAGACGGTGGCCATGGAGACTCCGGCCAGCTCGGCGAGCTGAGAGAGGGTCAGTGGTTCGGAGGGGGCCGAGCCGGCGTGGGGGGATTCCTCGGTCGAGGTCATATCGGGAGTGTATCCGGGCGGTTTTCGGTCTCTCGTTATGGCCGTTTCCGCTGTTCCTCCCCCTTTCCAGCCCGCTTCGCCAGACGCTTGGAACGATCGTTGATCCGGCAGGTATCGGAAGTCAACCGGAAAATTTCCATCGATCGGCTCGGGCACCCCGAGTCATCCATCAGGGTCCGTCGAGGAAGTTAGCCGGATTCGGCCAGAATTCTACGGTTGCCAACTGGTAACTTCTGTGAAACTTTCACATGCGCGGGCAGCGCGACATGATCTCCCACCGGACGAATGCCCAGGCTGGGAAACATGTCAGTGGCAATGCCCAGATCAGCGAGGGTTGTGACTCGTTGACCTGGATCGGACAGTCGGATGTACTCCGCGACAACACGTCCACGGGAGCAGGCCATGGAGATCTGGAGTCTCGAATGTTAGCGATAACAGGTTTTAGTGGCCGCTACCTCTCAGACGTGGCCAAGGAGCGTTGGATGCCCCCCTCATCTCGAACGCGTGTCCAAGGCGGACTTTTCGCTCGCCCTCCGCTGTACCGACGACTGGTCAGGGTGACGTCATGATCGAAATGTTAACGCTAACAAAAATCTCCAAAGAGGGATGTATGCCTTTTACCAGGCGAAATCATCTGCGCATACTGCTTGCCGCCATCACCTCGGCCATACTCGTCGGCACCCTGCTCACGCTCGCCACGCCCGTCGCGAACGCGGCGACGGTCGACACCAACGCCCGGTATGTCCTGGTCAACCGCAACAGCGGCAAAGCCCTGGACGTCTACAACCTGGCCACCAACGACGGCGCCCGCATCACCCAGTGGACCCGCAACAACGGCAACCAGCAGCAGTGGCAGTTCGTCGACTCCGGCGGCGGCTACTACCGCCTCAAGTCGAGGCTCTCCGGCAAGGTCCTGGACGTCTACAACTTCTCCACCGCCAACGGCGCCGCCATCGTCCAGTGGGCCGACCTCAACGGCACCAACCAGCAGTGGCGGCTGGCCGACTC
>NZ_JBEOZN010000144.1:0-24063 GCF_040298085.1 Streptosporangium sp. NPDC001681
CCCCGACCGCAGCCCCTGCGCGGCCAGGTGCAGGCCGACCAGCGACGACGAGCACGCGGTGTCCACCGTGATCGCGGGGCCCTCCAGCCCCAGGGTGTACGCCACCCGGCCGGACAGGACGCTGGGCGAGGTGCCCGTCAGCGTGTACCCCTCGGCGTCACCGGACGCCTCGTGCATCCGGGCGCCGTAGTCCTGCGCCATCGCGCCGAGATACACGCCGGTCCGGGTGCCGCCCAGCGACGACGGCGGGATCCCGGCCCGCTCCACCGCCTCCCAGGTCACCTCCAGCGCCAGCCGCTGCTGCGGCTCCATCGCCAGCGCCTCACGCGGCGAGATCCCGAAGAACGCGGCGTCGAAGTCTCCCGCGCCGTGGAGGAAGCCTCCGGGATGGTCCGCGGCGAGGGCGCCCATCCGCCAGCCACGGTCGGCGGGCAGCGCCGACACGGCGTCCACACCGGCGTCGACCAGCCGCCACAGGCTTTCCGGGGAGTCGATCCCGCCCGGGTAGCGACAGGCCATCCCGATGATCGCGATGGGCTCGTCGGCCATCGGAGGAGAGAGCACCGGTTCCGGGGGCAGAGGTCCGGAACCGGTGGCGGCTGTGGACCCCAGGAAGGCGGCGAGTCTCGCCGGCGTGGGGTGATCGAAGAGAGCGGTGGCGGTCAGCGCCGGCCCGGCGGCCGAATCAAGCCGGGTGGTGAGCTCGACGAGCATCGCGGAGTCGAAACCGAGCTCCTTGAAGGGCAGGCCGAGATCGATCCCATCGGGATCGTACGTCCCGAGAACCGCCGCGCACGCGTCGCGGACCAGGTCCAGCGGGCTGCCGGAGCCGGGCCGCCGAACGGCGTCCGGCCCGTCCGGCCTGCCCGGCCTGTCCGGTCTCCCATCGGCCGCCGGTGCCGATCCTGCCCGCGCCCGCGGTCCCGCTTCCTCCCGCTCTCGTTCCGGGCCGGCCCCCTCCAGCCAGTGGCGGACACGCTGGAACGCATACGTCGGCAACTCGACTCGGGACGCGGCGGGAAGGAACCTCTCCCAGCCGACCTCCACCCCGTTCGTGTAGAGCTCGGCGATCGAGGTCATCACGCGGGAGATCCCGGCGTTGTGCCTCTGGAGGGTGCAGACGGCCACCGCCGGGCGGCCGGCGATCCGCGCGCTCTCCTGGATACTGCCGACCAGTACCGGGTTCGGGCTCACCTCGATGAAGAGCCCGAACCCGTCGGCCAGCAGCCGCTCGACCGCGCCCTGGAAGTCGACCGGCCGGCGCAGGTTGCGGTACCAGTAGTCACCGTCGAGCTCCGCCGTGTCCAGCGGGGCGCCGGTCACCGTCGAGTAGAAGGGGATCTCCGAGCTGCGCGGCCGGATCGACGCCAGCAGCGGTGCCAGGCGCTCCTCGATCTGCTCGACGACGGAGGAGTGCGAGGCGTAGTCGATGTTGACCCGGCCCATCTGCACCGTGTCCGCCCACTCGGCCATCATCTCGGCCAGCGCCTCGTTGTCCCCGGACACCACCACGGAGGACGGGCTGTTCACGGCGCCGATGGACAGGCGGCCCGCCCAGCGTGCCAGCCGGTCCTGCACGACCTCCGGAGGGAGTCCCACCGAGACCATGCCGCTTCTGCCGGAGAGAACCTCGGTGATCAGCTTCGATCTGGCGGTCACCAGCCAGGCGCCGTCCTCCAGCGACAGCGCGCCCGCGACACACGCGGCGGCGACCTCCCCCTGCGAGTGGCCCACCACCGCGGCCGGTTCCACGCCGTACGACCGCCACAGCGCCGCCAGGGAGACCATGATCGCCCACAGCACCGGCTGGATCACGTCGGCGCGTTCCCTGGGCGGGCTGCCGGGTTCCCCCCGCACGACGCCCGTCAGCGACCAGTCGACGAACGGTGCCAGCGCCGCCTCGCATTCCGCCATGGCGGCGGCGAAGGCCGGCGACGAGTCGAGCAGCTCCGCCCCCATCCCGGCCCACTGCGATCCCTGGCCGGGAAAGACGAAGACCTGCTGGCCGGGGCGTTGCCATACGCGGGCCAGCGGCGTGGTGTGCTGGCCGAGCCCGAAGACCAGCCGCATCTGATCGAGGCGCTCCACCCGGTCGGAGAGCACGCCGCCGGAGCTGGGATCGACGTCGGTCCTGCCACGCACCAGCCCTGACGCGAAGCGCCCTTCCGACAGCGCGTCCAGCCCGTGGAGCAGTTGCTCGCGTCCGTCCCCGATGACGACCGCTCGATGGCGCAGGCCGGCCCGCGTCGTCGCCAACGAGAAGGCCACGTCGCCGGTCGAGAGGTCCTCCCGTTCCCTGACGTGGCGGGCGAGCCGGGCCGCCTGTGCCCGCAGCGCGCTCTCGGTGTGGCCGGACAGCGGCCAGGACACCGGTGACGACGTCTCCGGCTCGGGCCGTTCCTCGATGCCCTCGGGTACGGCGACCCCACTCCCGGTCACCGGGACAGGGCGGGTGCGCTCCGGGGCGGAGGTCAGCACGACATGGCAGTTGGTGCCGCCGAGGCCGAACGACGAGACGCCCGCGACGAGACGCCCGTCACCGTCACCGTGGCTCACCGGCCACGGCGTCGGAGACGCCACCACGCGCAGGTTCCACTCGTCGAAGCTGATCGCGGGGTTCGGCCGCTCGAAGTTCAGGCTCGGCGGCAGCAGCCGGTGCTCGATGGCCAGCACAGTCTTGAGCAGCCCGACGATGCCGGCGGCGCCCTCCAGATGGCCGACGTTGGTCTTGGCCGATCCCACCCACAGCGGCGCGTCCGAGCGGCCCGTGCCGTGCACCGCGCCGAGCGCGCCGGCCTCGATGGGATCGCCCACCCTGGTGCCGGTGCCGTGCAGCTCGACGTAGCCGACGCTCGCCGGGTCCACGCCTGCGCGCCGATACGCCGACCGCAGCACCCGTTCCTGTGCCCGGGAGCTCGGGGTGGTGAGCGCCTCACCGGAACCGTCGTTGTTGACCGCGCTGCCCGCGATGACGCAGTACACGTGGTCGCCGTCCGCGAGGGCACGCGACAGCGGCTTGAGAAGGACGACGGCGCCGCCCTCGCCGCGGACGTAACCGTTCGCCCGCGCGTCGAAGGTGAAGCACCTGCCGTCCGGGGAGAGCGCGCCGAGCTCCGCGGCCGCCAGGGCGCTCTCCGCGGCGAGGTTGAGCTGGACCCCACCCGCGAGGGCCATGCTGGACTCGCCACTGCGGATGCTCTCACAGGCGAGGTGCACCGCCACCAGCGATGACGACTGGCCCGTGTCCACGGCCATGCTCGGGCCGGTCAGAGCGAGGAAGTGCGACACCCGGTTGGCGAGGATGCTGCGGTTGACGCCCGTGAGCGAGTGATGGCCGATTCCCGCCGCGCCGCTCTGGCGGCTCAGCAACGCGTAGTCGTCGGCCATCGCACCGATGAACACGCCGACGTCGGTGCCGCGGAGGGGAGCGGGCGCGATACGCGCGTTCTCCAGAGCCTCCCAGCCGAGCTCCAGCATCAGCCGCTGCTGGGGATCCATCGCGCGGGCCTCACGGGGTGAGATCGCGAAGAACCCGGCGTCGAACCGGTCGATCCCGTCCAGGAACGCGCCGTGCGCGCCGGAACCGAACTCCGTATCCGCGCTCCAGCGGCCGGGCGGCACCGTGGACACGGCGCTCACGCCGTCGCGCAGTAGCCGCCAGAACTCCGCCGGACCTGGCGCGGAGGGCAACCGGCAGGACACTCCGACGATCGCGATGCGATCGTCATCCGTGCCGGAGTCATGGCCAGGCATGAACTCGGATCGATTCACGCGCCGCTCCCCATACACGTCGTAATGCCGACATGCGGAAACTCGATCCGCCGCCCGGCAAGGGCGGGCGCTCGAATCGCCACATCCGGCTCGTGGCCTCACGGCCAGCACGAACTATGCCGAGCGCACGCTGCGCGTTTCACTAGTTGTGCGGCACCGCAGGTCAGGCGGCGCGAAAAAGAGGGTGCGCGCGTGATTGTGACCCGGCGACGCGGAAGGAGTCGCCTCCGGTGCCTCACCAGGCCAGGCGTCCCACCGGCCACGCCCCCGGCCCTGTTCGCCACGATGACCTGAGCCGACCCGGTCTCGTGCCCCGTGGCGCGCGGATCCTAGTGTTTTCACGAGTGCCGCCCGGGTTCTCCTGTAGTTGACCCGGCGCGTGTCCGGAGGGTCCCGCGTCGCGGCGCGGCGGGGAAGGCGGGACTTTCCGAGCGCCTCTTGTCACCCCGTGCCGACGAGCCGGCTGGCTGATGAGTGAGGAACTCCATGACGTTCGAATATCAGGTGTCAAAGCCGTACCTCGCAGGACGGGAACTGGAGTACCTCACCGAGGCCGTCCGCTCCGGCTGGATATCCTCGCAGGGCCCCTTCGTCAGGCGCTTCGAGGAGGAGTTCGCCCAGTACAACGGCGTCGCGTACGGCGTCGCGTGCTCCTCGGGCACGACCGCTCTCACCCTCGCGCTGCGGGCGCTCGGAGTCGGCCCCGGCGACGAGGTCCTGGTGCCCGAGTTCACCATGGTCGCCACCGCGTGGGCGGTCACCTACACCGGCGCGGTGCCGGTGTTCGTGGACTGCGCCGACGACCTCAACATCGACGTCTCGCTGATCGAGTCTCGGATCACCCCTCGTACCAAGGTCATCATGCCGGTGCACGTCTACGGCCGGCGGTGTGACATGGACGCGATCATGAAGCTCGCGCACGAGTACAACCTGAGAGTGGTGGAGGATTCGGCGGAGGCGCACGGTGTGCGCCCGGTGGGTGACATCGCGTGCTTCTCGCTGTTCGCCAACAAGATCATCACTGCCGGTGAGGGGGGTGTCTGCGTCACGAACAGCGAGCAGCTCGCCCAGCAGATGGCCCACCTGCGCAGCATGGCCTTCAGTAAGGAACACGACTTCATCCACAAGAAGCTGGCCTACAACTTCCGCATGACCAACATGCAGGCCGCGGTCGCCCTGGCCCAGCTGGAGCAGATCGACGAGATACTCGCCATCCGCAAGCGGATCGAGAACCACTACGACAGCGGGCTCGACGGCGTCGACGGGATCACCGTCATGCCGCCCCGCGACGTCCTGTGGATGTACGACATCCGGGCGGAGCGGCGGGAGGAGCTGCGGGAGTTCCTGACCGACGCGGGGATCGAGACCCGGCCGTTCTTCCAGCCCATGAGCCGCCAGCCGATGTACTTCAACCCCGACTGGCCGGCGCTGAACGCCGCCCGCTTCGCGGCCGACGGTCTCTATCTGCCCACCGACCCCGGGCTGACCGAGTCCGACCAGGACCGGGTGATCGGGAAGGTACGCGAGTTCTACCTGACGGGTCAGGCCACGCGGCACATGTGACCCTTCGGCGGCCTGACCGGTCGGACCCTCTCGCGTCCCCGGTCAGTACGCCTCCGCTCTACCCGCCAGTCGCTTCAGATGGCCGTCCGCCGGAACTCCGGCCACAGCTCCGGCCACGAGGCCCGCGGATCACGGCACCGCCAGATGGGCGTGCCGGCTTCCAGGCCAAGGCCGGTGTCCACGGTGGCCACCTGCTGTACGTCGCCGAAGTACGTTCGCAGCCGCTCGCCCTCATCGCCGACGTACAGCACCGTGCCGGCCCCCTGGGGGGGCATGCCGAAGTACCAGTAGCCACGGCTGCCGCTGTACGGCTTCGGCAGCCCCCGCTCGCCGCCGTAGAACTCGATGGCGGCGGCCTGCCAGTAGACGCTGGTGATCACTACGGCGTTCCGCCGTTCGTCCGGCGGCAGTGTCCGGTACGCCCGGCCGACCGTGTCGGTGAACTCCGGCCAGCCGAACTGGCCGATCGTGATGATATTGACCCCGAGGTTCTCGCCGGCCCTGGGCTGTTGCACCCAGGCCCCGGGCAGGACCGGTAGCCAGTAGAGGGCCGGCAGCACCGACAGCGCGAAGACCGGCCAGGTGGGCACCCAACGCCACCAGCGCGCCGGCCGGCGCCGCTGCAGTTCGACCGCGGCCACGGACCACAGCACCGGGAACAGCCCGGTCACGTAGTACCACCGGCCACCGGCCAGCCAGAAGATCAGGATCACCGCGACGGCGGCCACGCCGTAGAACCGGTAGGGCCCAAGCAGTGTGGACCGCAGGAGCCGCCACAGGCCGTACCAGGCCAGCACGGCCCCGATCAGCAGACCGGGCTGGACGAGCACGAGCGGGAGGAACGACGCGCGGCCGCCGTTCAGGCTCCCCTCCGCGGACACCGTCTGGACCATCTCGAACTGCGGCCATCCGTTGCCGGCCTGCCAGGCCAGCCCGGGGAGCATCGTCAGCAGGGTGATCGCGGCACCGGCCCACAGCAGCGGCCTGCGCAGCAGGTCCCGTGGTCCCACCGCGAGCGCGGCGGCTCCCAGCGCCAGCCACAGCACCGGGATCAGGAACTTGACCTGCAGGGCGACGGCCGTGGCGACGCCCGCCCACAGCAGCGGGCGGTCGTCCTGCCGCCCCTCCTCCCGCAACCGAACCCAGCGGACCACCAGCCATGAGACCACCGCCCACAGGAACGCGTCGAAGGCGTTCGTGGCCAGGAGGTGACCGTTGACGACCATGCCGATGGCGGACACCGCGGCGGTCATCACCTGCGCCCGGCGCCGGCCGCCCAGTTCCCTGGCGATCTGGGTGGCGACGACGACCCCCAACGCCGTGAGCACCGTCGCCGGAAGTCGCAGCGCGACAAGGGATCCGGGAAAGAGCGTGTCCATCACGTGTGCGATCAGCGGCAGCAGTGGCGGCTGATCGGCGTAACCCCAGTTCAGATGCCCGCCTGCCGCCACGAAGTACAGCTCGTCGGCGAAGTAGCCGTATCGGCCGCTCGTCACCAGCAGCAGCACCGCGACCGCTCCGGCGATGACCGACACGGGACCCCATGCCAGAGGTGCGATGGTGCCCTCCGGCGCGGCGGCCGCCACAGTCGCCTCCGGCGCCTTCACGACAGGCTCGTTCATCCGTCATCCACCCTCACGTAGGCTATGGCCGCCGATCACGGCGCCGTCAGTCCCCGCACGGGAACGTTCACGTCGAGGACGGTTCCCTCGATCCAGGGTCCGGCCGCGTCAGGAGCACCGGGTCGCCGCCGGCGCCCTCCCGCATCCGCGACCGGTGCCGCAGCACGTTCACCGGCGTGGCGATCGCCTCCTGAGCCAGGCTCTCCCAGGTCGAGACGGAGAAGGCTCCGTTGAAGATCCGGCCGGTCTGCTCAAGCCGTGACGTCGGCGGCTTGAGGTCGGCCGTGTCGCATGTCTCGCGCTACGCCCCGAGTTCCAGGGCGATCTCCTCGTTCACCGCCCGCTGATGCCGGGTGAGGAAGAAATGCCCCCCGGAAAACACCCTCATACGGAAACGCCCCGAGGTGTGCCGGCTCCAGACCTCCGCCTCCTCGACCGTCGTCCTCGGATCGGCATCCCCGGTCAGCACGGTGATCGAACCACCCATGCTCTGCTCCGGATCCCCACGGTAGGTCTCGATCGCACGATAATCACCCCGCAGCGCGGGCAACGCCATCCGCAGGATCTCCTCATCACCGAGCAACCCGGCATCCGTACCGTTCAGCAGCTTGAGCTCGGCGATGATGCCATCGTCATCACGCCGATGCACCGACTCATCCCGCACAGTGGACGGCCCGCGCCGCCCCGAGGCGATCAACGTGTGCGGCGCGCCGACACCCTTGCGCTCAAGCCGGCAGGCCACCTCAAAACCGATCACCGACCCCATGCTGTGCCCGAAGAAGACCGTCGGCTTCTCCGACAACGTGATCAGCTCATCGACGATCCGATCCGCCAGGACGCCGATGTCGGTGATGCACGGCTCCCGCAACCGATCCTGCCGCCCGGGATACTGGATCGCCACCACATCGGCACCCGGCGAGAACCTGGCCGAGACCGGACGAAAGAAACTCGCCGACCCACCCGCGTGCGGAAAGCACACCAGGCGCTTACCCGCCCCCACTACCGGATGATAACGACGGACCCATACGGTGCTGACGTCGTCCGCGGTACTCACGATCTGTTGACCCCCTCATCGCGCCGAATGCCACTCCGACCAGTGAACCCCGGCAACGACTCGCAAAATCACTAGAAGCCAGTACTCCGGCCGCACATCGGGATCTCCGCTGAAGTCGCCGTCCCGCCATACGTCCGGTTCGACGCCGTCGACCAGATCGACCCGCCACGGGTCGGCCGGCGTACCGGACCCCGGCGCCGGGGTGACCGGCGCACCCGTGACCAGTGCGCGCAACCGGCCGCGGGCGTTCAGGGGAGAGGCGGACGGGCCAGGTCAGGCTCGCCTTGATGTTCACGGTGCCCGAGTCGGCGTTACCCGGACCGCCACCTTGAAGGTTCATTCTCCAGAGTGGCGAACGGCCCACGGCAGAGTGGTCAGGACAGGGCGAACTCGGGCGAGTAGATGTCAAGCCAATAGTACATGTCAATTATTTTGTCCAGGAGGAGCTTCTCCCCGTGCGATATCTTCGACGAGTCCATCTCGACCGCATACTTCAGCCATTCCCGGTTGAACAGCGTGAACAGCGGGCTATGGACGTCCGCCAGCACCTCTTTGCCCTGAATTTGCAGGGCGCTCGAGTAGCGAATGTCATGCATCATTGTCGGGTAACCGCTCTTCACCCGATTGGCCACCGATGGCGGAAGCAGGTCCTTTACCGCGTGCCTCAGCAGGCTCTTCTCCCTGCCGTCAAACGACTTGAGCTTCCACGGCGTGTTGTAGACATACTCGACGAGACGGTGATCACAGTACGGAACCCGCACCTCAAGGCCGACCGCCATAGAGAGGCGGTCCTTACGATCGAGCAGCATCCGCAGGAACCGGGTCAGGTGCATGTGGAATATGACGCGCATCTGACGCTCGACACGCGACGCGCTGTCGAGGTGATCGACAGCCGCCACCGCCGTCGCATACTGGTCCCCCAGGTAGCTTTCCAATCCCATGGCCGCCAGCGCTTCCGCCGTGAAAGGCATGACGGTGTGGGTGCTGGGCTGCGCGCCGAGTACCGCCGCCATCCAGGGAAAGATGGGAAGTTCGCGAAGGTCGTTGTGGAACCATTGGTAGCCGCCGAAGTTCTCGTCCGCCGCCTCGCCGGACAGGGCCACCGTCGACTCATTGCGTATTTCTCGAAACAGTCGGTACATTGAGATATCTGATTCACCGAACGCATTCGGTGTGTCCCGTGCCGTGATCACGGCACGGCGAATGGCCGGATCGGACAGATCTTCCGCGTTCAGCACCACCTGCCGGTGTACCGGCCTGATCAGGTCGACCATATCCTTGACGAACGGCGCATCCGGGGTGGTCCGAAACACATCTGCTCTGAAGCGATCGACGTGATCGACGAAGTCGACCGAGAATGTACGTAGCCGTTCACCGTCCGCGGCCAGCTTGGGCGACGCGAGACTGGCGATCGCGCTGGAATCCAGCCCACCGGAGAGCAGAACGCACTGGGGCACGTCGGAGATCAACTGTCGGCCGACGGTGTCGCTGAGCAACTGCCGCACTCGTTCGATCGTGCTCTTCTGGTTATCGGTGTGCGGCGCCGTCTGGAGCCTCCAGTACGTCCTGTTGCGGATTCCGCTCGCGTTGACAGTGACGACCGTGCCCGGCTCGACCTCGTACATCCCTTTCCAAATCGCCTGCCCCTGCCCGATGCCGGTCACCGCCGTGCGTATCCCGTCGATGTCGACTGCCTTGCGAGCGAGAGGGTTGGCCAGAATCGCCTTTGGCTCCGATCCGAACAGCACACCGTCGCGGGTCGGGTAGTAGTAGAGCGGCTTCACCCCCAGCCGGTCGCGGATCATGACAAGCTTCTGATCACGGGTATCCCAGATGGCGAATGCGAACATCCCGTTGAGGTGGTCGGCGACGCTTTCACCCCATTCGAGATAACCGTGCAACACGACCTCGGTGTCGCTCGCGGTACGGAACCGGTGCCCTCGGGCCTGCAGTTCCCTGCGCAGTTCGATGAAGTTGTAGGTCTCGCCGCTGTACACCAGGACCACCGGACCGTTCGGCGTGGCGAACTCCATCGGTTGCACGCCACCGTCCAGGTCGATGACCGCCAGCCTTCGGTGACCGAGCGCGGCATGCCGTTGCAGCCACGTTCCGGAGGCGTCGGGCCCGCGCAGCGCCATGGTGACGGTCATCGCGTCAATCGTGGCCTGCTGTTCGGTCAGGTCCGCGTCATAGGACACCCAGCCCGTGATCCCACACATAACCGGTCCTCTCCTTGTCTGTCACAGAAATCGACCACGGCTCTCGTGAGTGCTCTGCTCGGTTAGATCCCAACAGAGCACTCATGAAGGTTGAGGGATCTGCCGCAGACCTGGCCTTCCGCCGGGAGGCGGCCGGCACCCGGCACTCACCTATCGATTGGGGCTTGGACGACATCCGGGGAGATGTCATCGTCCACCTCCGCCCTGGTAACTGCAGGCGCCGGCCCCGACGCCCTGCTGAAACCTGATGTTATGGACACTTTTCTAGGAAAACGCCTAGTCGGGTTTGGTCAGGGCGGGGATGAGTTGAGCGTGTTTGGGTAACGCTCGGCGGCAGGTGGGGCGAATTCCGGCCCGGCAGGCCGGCGGCAACTGAAACCCGGTAGGTGCTCAAGCCCCGGCCGGTGCTTATGGAGGTCACGGACGCGCGACCGAGAAGCCAAGGCTGTCAGGGCCGCCTTCCCGAGGTCCGGAGCCAAGGTGGATCCGGGCTTCCGATGAGGAACGCCGCACCGGACTCCCTTGTGCGGCGGCGAAGACCCGCACGTCACCCGCATCGGCGCCGTGATTCTAATGATTTCCGGGAATCGGTCGCACCAGGATGTGCCGGACAGGCAAGCAAGATCGCTGCTCGGATCCGTCACACATGTCACTTCGGCAGCCGATCCAGGGAGGCAATCAAGAGTGAGCCCAACTCCGACCGCCGCTGATCCGACCCTCGACTGTCCGGCTTTGATGCGATGCGTGTCCTCATAGTAACCGTCGGCTCGGAGGGGGACCTCCAGCCTTTTCTTGCCCTCGGAAAGCGTCTGCTCGCGGAGGGCCACGACGTCAAGCTCTCGGCCTCCGACGGTTACGCAGCGCGCGCCGACGCTGTCGGTGTTCCCTTCGTCGGCAGGCCGACTTGGAACGAGACGGAATTCCAGGCGAACTACATCCGTATTCTCAACGAGAAGAACAAGCTGCGACAACTGACGGTTGTGATCGAATTCCTGTCGCAGGAGCAGCGTGCCGCGGTACCGCAACTGATGGCGCTGGCCCGTGAGGCCGACGTCGTCATCAACTCACCGCTGGCCATCGGCGCGGTCGCCGCGGCGCGCGCGGTCGGCACGCCCCAGGTGAGCGTGCACCACACCTGGCCACTGCACCGGGCGCGCGGGCATGGCCCGAACAATATCGATTTCGGGCCCGTCGGCAACGCCCTCGCATGGTCGGTCGTTGGCGGGGGGGTCAGGCTCGCGACCGACAAACTGTTCAACCCTGTCGTCGCCGCAGCCGGCCTTCCGCCCTGGCGCGACGTTCTCTTCGACGCGAGCCATTCGCGCCTGCTCAACCTCATCGCCATCAGCCCGAGCATCCTCAAGCACGATCCGCTCTTCGAGTCCACCTACCGCACCACGGGATATTGGTTTCTCGAGGAACCGGAGTACGTACCCCCGGACGACCTCGCGGCGTTCATCGCCGACGAGCCGCCGGTGGTGATCGGCTTTGGCTCGAACAACGGGTTCGACGCCCGTGCGGTCACAGAGCAGCTGCTTAAGGCGGTTCGCGGCCTGGACCGGCGTGTCGTCCTGCAATCCGGCTGGGCGGGGCTCGGAGACCAGGAGCTGCCGCCCAACATCTTTCTGGCGGACTTCGTCCCGCACGGGTGGCTCTATGCCCGCGCCGCGTGCGTCGTCCATCACGGGGGGGCCGGGACGACCGCGGCGGCGTTCCGGGCCGGTATCCCACAGGCGGTCGTGTGGCTTCAAGGTGATCAGCTCCACTGGGGAAGGAGAATCGCGCAGCTCGGCGTCGGGCCCCCGCCTCGTCACCACCACGCCCTCAAGGCCGGCTGGTTGCGAGGCACGCTCAATCGCCTGCTCACCGACAGCGGTATGGCCACCCGCGCTCGGGCACTCGGTGCCGCGATCCGTAAGGAGGACGGGACGGGGATGGCGGTTCGCGCGATCGAGGAGGTGTTCGTGGCCAGGTAGAAGTGGCTCCGGTCACAGCGCGGTGGGCCCGCCGGTATGGCCGCCCGGTCCGCTATGACCGGATCCCGATGAAGATCCTGCGGGCGGTCTTCGCCGACAGCGCGCCATGAGCACCGGTATCGCAGCAGGTGTGGGTCCGGCGGTACCGAACCGACACGGACGGCGACCTGGCGCGGTGGGCTCCCGACTTCAGCCGGGACCGGCAGACCCGTCATGGTCGCCCCCGCCGATCCACCACCACTGCCCCGGAGAGGGGCCAGGACGTCGATGCCGTCCACGCCGAACACGAAAACCGTACGGCGAGGCGCATGACCTCGCGCGATCGCGTTGTCGACCGGCGGTCACGAGTCGCGGTGCAGAGGCACTGACCGAAATCACCGAGAGTACCCGCATGTCCCCGTACGGCGGGCCGTCAGAAATCGCATCACCGCGCGGGATGGCTCCGCACGCCAACCCGCGAACCGTCACCGGGACTTCCGGCCGCGACCACTACGCGTCAAGAGCCGCCCACCAGGATCGGTTCTCCCGGTACCAGGTGATGGTGCCCGCGAGACCTTCCCTGAAATCGATCATGGGTTCGAACCCGATCTCCTCGGTGATCTTCCTGTGGTCGATCGAGTACCGGTGGTCCTGAGCCCGCCGGTCTGCCACATAGCGGACCCGGTCCCAATCGGCCCCGGCCAGTTCGAGCAGAAGGCCGGTCAGCTCACGGTTGGTGAGTTCTATCCCGCCGCCGATGTTGTAGATCTCGCCGGCGCGACCCTTGTCAAGGACCATGGAAATGCCGCGGCAGTGGTCGTCGACGTGCAGCCATTCGCGGATGGCGCCGCCGTCGCCGTGCAGCGTGAGGTCGCGCCCCTGGAGCAGGCGGGTGACAAAACGGGGAATGATCTTCTCCGGATGCTGCCGGGGTCCATAGTTGTTGGAGCATCGGGTGATCGACAAGTCCAGGCCGTAAGTGCGCCAGTGCGATCGGGCGAGGCAATCGCTGGCCGCCTTCGACGCCGAGTACGGGTTGTTGGGCTCGAGCCGAAACCGTTCCGTCCATGATCCCTGCTCGATCGACCCGTACACCTCGTCGGTGGACACGTGCACGACGCGCTGAATTCCACTCGTCCCGCATTGTTCGAGAAGGCGGTGGGTGCCCATCACATTGGCCCACACGAACGGGTCCGCGTCGTCCACGGCCCTGTCGACGTGCGACTCGGCAGCGAAATGCACGACTCCGTCGTGTCCGGGCAGAAGATCGGCCAGCAGCTCCCGATCGCAGATGTCACCACGCACGAAGGTCAACTTCGGATGTGCCTCGGGCAGGTTCTCCCTCCTGCCGGCGTAGGTCAACTTGTCCAGAACGGTGACTCGGGTGTCCTCATGGCCGGGATATCGGCCGTCCAACATTGACCGTACGAAATGGGATCCGATGAACCCAGCTCCGCCAGTGACCAGGATTCGCATCTGATACTCCTTCATCCGCGTTACCTGCCTCGCCTCTGGCGGACAACTCGGACGGAAACACGGTGTCGGCGATCATGTGATTCCCCCAGATCAAGGGGTTTCGTTCAGGTGATTGTGCCTCAGCCGATCAGGTAATTCCCCTAGTGTTGGCGGACGTAAGCTCCGACCGCCAGCTGATCGAGGACTTGTCGTGAGCTGTCGAAAGGACTTCCGCCAGATCGAGCGCGGTGGCCACGACGGCTGGGCAACACGATGGGTGGAAGGAGAGAACGCTGATGGACACCACCGGCCGCTGCCTGGTGTGCGGGACCAACCGTCTGGAACAGGTGGTCTCGCTCACCCCGACTCCGCCCGCCAACGACATCGCACCCACGGCCGAGGCGGCCCGATCTCAGCACCGGTACCCATTGGACCTCGTGCGCTGCGCCGGGTGCGGCCTGGTCCAGCTTGTGGACGTCGTTCCCCGATCGGTGCTGTTCGCCGACTACCGGTACGCCACGGGTGCCGCTCCTGCCCTCGTCGACCACTGCCGTGCGCTGGCCACCCGGGTCACGGATCGACTGGAGCTGGCCGCCGGGGCGAAGGTGCTCGAAATCGGCTCGAACGACGGCACGCAACTGAGCTTCTTCGCCGAGCGCGGCATGCGGGTGCTCGGCGTCGACCCGGCGGTCGAGCTCGGGGTCCACGCGCAGGAGCAGGGAATTCCAACGCTGACCGCGCATTTCGGTGTGGAGTCGGCCGAGAAGATACTGAGTGACATCGGGCCCGTTGACGCGGTGTTGGGCAGCAATGTGCTCGCCCACGTCAACGACGTGAACGGAGTTCTCCGCGCGATCCGCCTGCTCCTCAAACCGGGTGGCTGCGCCGTCATCGAGGTCGCGCACGTCCTGCCGATGGTCCAGCACGGTATCTTTGAGTTCGTCTACCACGAGCACCTTTCGTACTTCTCCCTGCACGTGCTGGCACAGGCGGCCGAGGCGAACGGGCTCACGGTGTCCGACGCCGAGCTCATCCCGACCCAGGGAGGCTCGTTGCGCTGCTGGATACGCCGCGATGACGAGGCCCGCCCCTCGACGGCCGGATTCGACCGGATCCTGCAGGCCGAGGTCGACGCGGGGGTGCCCGACGGCAGTTTTCTCGACGGCTTCGCGGACCGCATCGACCGGGTCTGCACGACCCTCAACGACGTGCTGGGCGGCCTGTCGAGAGTCGGCCGGCGGATCTGCGGGTACGGCGCGTCGGCGCGGGCCGTCACCCTGCTCTCCCAGGCCGGAGTGGGCGGTGAGATCGCCTGGATCGTCGACGACAACCCGCGCAAGGTGGGCAAGTACACGCCGGGCGACGGTATCCCCATTGTGAGCTCCGAGCGGTTGGCCGCGAACGCGGCCGACTACTGCGTGCTGTTCGCCTGGAACTTCGAGGCCAGCATCCGTGCCCGGTCGGCGGCGTTCTCGGCAGCCGGCGGCGCGTTCGTCGTGCCGTTCCCGGAGCTGTCCATCAAGTGAAGTGGTTAGCCGGATGATCCTATTGGCCTGGAATGTCACATGACGATCGTCTGGAGGAACTGACGTGCATGTCCTGGTCACTGGAGGTCTGGGCTATCTCGGCCATGCGGTCACCCTCGACCTTCTTGCCGCCGGCCACCAGGTCACCGTCCTGACCCGGGGCCGCACGGACGCGGGGCGGCACGTCGGCGTCGGCCTGGTGGAAGGCGATGTCCGGGACCGCGGCCGAATCCGGGAAATAGTCGCCGCCGGACGCTTCGACGCGGTATGCCACCTCGCCGCAGTGTCCCGAGGGCGGGACTCGTTCGCCGACCCGCTGACGTATTACGACGTAAACGTGGTTGGCACCCTCAACCTCCTTATGGCGCTCGACGACATCCGTGAATCGGTGCCGCCGGCTCGATTCGTGTTCGCATCGACCGACAAGGTTTACGGCTCGCAGCACGTCGGTGCCCTGGGCGAGGATCTGGAACCCCACCCGGAGAGTCCCTACGCGGCGTCAAAGGTCGGGGCGGAGCAGCTCGTCGCGGCGTACGCCGCCACTGGAGCGATTGGCGCGGTCACGCTTCGGTGCTTCAACATCGCCGGAGCGGCCAATGGGCGCACCGACACCGACACCGCGCGTATCATCCCGAACGTATTCCGCGCGCTCACCGGCGAGTTGCCGTACATCACACTCAACGGCGACGGATCCGCGGTCCGCGACTTCGTCCACATCCTCGACGTGGCGACAGCGATGCGGCTGTCGCTCGCCGCCGTGAAGGTGGGCGAGCACCGCGTCTACAACATAGGGAGCGGCACCGCGTCCAGCATGGCGCAGGTCGTGGCGACAGCGGAAGCTGTGACCGGCCTTCCGGTACCGGTCCGAAAGGCGCCGCCCAAGCGGGAACCGCAGATCCTCACGGCCGACAACAGCCGCGCGGTGAAAGAACTCGGCTGGCTTCCCGAGCGATCGGGCCTTACCGAGATGATCGCCGACGCCTGGAGCACCTGGCACGCCTGACGATCAGCACCGCATCGGCACCCGGCGAGAACCTGGCCGAGACCGGACGAAAAAAGCTCGCCGACCCACCCGCGTGCGGAAAGCACACCAGGCGCTTACCCGCCCCCACCACCGGATGATAACGACGGACCCAAGCGGTACTGACGTCGTCCGCGGTACTCACGATCCGTTTACCCCTTCATCGCGCCGAATGCCACTCCGACCAGTGAAACCCAGCAGCGACTCGCAAAAACACTAGAAGCTGGGCCGGTGAGCCCCAGCCCGAGGCTGTCAACCGGTCCCATACGCCACGAACTCCGGTGATTTCCTGGTCTTTCGACATCTAGTGTCGCTACTGGCCGTGGGCGGCGAGAGGGATTTCCATGATCACAACCCGTGGACCGACACACGGTTTTCACGTGGACGGTCAGCGGATCGACGCGGTCAATGGTGTCGACATCGATGTGAACGACCCCTTGGGTGGTCAACGTACGTTGACCTTACGAATGGGGAAATCGTGGCTCTGGTGACCGAAGCAGAAGGGGACGACCCTTTGCGTGCGCTGCGTGCCGCCGCCGAGTTGCGCCGCCAGGTCGATCGGCTGGCCGCCGTCCAGGTGCGCCGGGTACGCGTACAGGGGAGTCATGGGTGCACATAGCGCAGGCCGTCGGGGTCGGAAAGCAGGCGGCGCACAAGCGCTTCGGCGGGGGGAGATTCTTCGCGGGCGGGTGGCACCGAGCGGCCTGAGCAAGCGGAAGCTGAGCAAGCGGAACTCGTGGCGGCTGCTGTTCGACCTAGTCCGCCCGCACAAGCGCGTGCTGCTGCTGGGTGGCGTGCTCACTTTGGTGGGCAGCTCCGCCGGGCTGGCGATGCCGATCCTCGCCAAGAGCGTGATCGACACCTTCGGGAAGGGTGGCGACCTCATCGGCCCGGTGCTCTGGCTGTCGGCGTCGGTCCTGGTGGCGGCCCTGGTCTTGACGGCGGGGCGCTTCCTGCTCGAGCGGATGGGCGAGGGAATCGTGCTGGCCTCGCGCATGAGCCTCGTTGATCGCATCCTGCGGCTCAGGGTGGCCGACGTGGACCGGCTCAAGCCGGGGGACCTGCTCTCCCGGGTCAACTCCGACACCACGCTGCTGCGCGCCGTCTGCACGGAGGCGCTGGCCAGCTCAGTGGACGCGATCTTCGTGTTCCTGGGTGCGGTGGTGCTGATGGCCATCATCGACGGCCTGCTCCTCATGATCACGCTCGCGGTGATCGCCCTGATCGGCCTCATAGCGGCGTCGATCACGCCGCGCATCCGCCGGGCGTCGCTCCAGGCCCAGGTGGCCCTGGGCGAGATGAACTCCGCGCTCGACCGTACTCTCCAGGCGTTCCGCACGGTCAAGGCCAGCGGGGCCGAGTCACGCGAGATCGCGCTGGTGGGCGCCGCGGCCACCGAGGCGCGTGACCGCGGCGTGACCGCCGCCGCGTGGAGCTCGGTCACGGGCATCGCCGCCTGGATGTCAACCCAGCTGGCGTTCCTCGCCGTGCTTGGAGTGGGCGGCGCGCGTGTCGCCAGCGGGTCGATGGAGATCTCGTCGCTGATCGCGTTCCTTCTCTACCTGTTCTACCTGGTGTCCCCAATCGGGACGCTGATCCAGAACCTCACCCAGATACAGAACGGCCTGGCCGCGATAGCTCGCATCCAGGAGATCTCCGAGCTTCCGTCCGAGCCGCCCACCCCCGAGACGTGGAAGCCGGAGACCGGTGCCCCCGTCGGCCTCACCTTCAGCGGCGTGGTCTTCCGGTACGGCGAAGACCGGCCGATCATCCACAACCAGGTGAACTTCAAGGTGCCCGCTGGTGGCATGACAGCCCTGGTCGGCCCTTCGGGAGCCGGCAAGTCCACGGTCTTCGGGCTCATCGAACGGTTCTACGAGCCACAGGCCGGGACGATCCTCATCGGTGGCCGAGACATCCGCGAGTGGCCACTGAGCGAGCTGCGCGCTTCGCTCAGCTACGTGGAGCAGGACGCCCCCGTCCTCGCTGGCACATTCCGGGAGAACCTCGTCTTCGGAGCGCCTGGCGCTACCGAGGAGGAGATCGCCCACACCCTGGCCCGCACCCGCCTGGACGATCTGATCGCCCGCCTGCCCGAAGGCCTCGATACGCCTGTCGGCCACCGCGGCGTCCTGCTCTCGGGCGGGGAGCGCCAGCGGGTGGCCATCGCCAGGGCACTGCTCCGCAAACCCCGTTTGCTGCTGCTCGACGAGGCCACCTCGCAGCTCGACGCCATGAACGAGCTGCGCCTGCGCGAGGTGGTGGCCGAGGTGGCGCGAGAGACCACGGTCCTGGTCATAGCCCATCGGCTGTCCACCGTCACCGGCGCCAACCGGATCATCCTCATGGAGGCAGGCCGGGTCCGCGCCTACGGCACTCATGACGAGTTGGTCGACGCCGACGACCTCTACCGCGAGCTTGCCGCGACCCAGTTCCTCGTCACGTCCTGATGCTCCAGGGAGCCGACGTGGTGCATATGATCCGTGCTTTCCCCGCCGCGGCGGGGAAAGCACGGATCATGGCGGCGTCGGTCCGTGCACAGGAACGTTCATGTCGAGCACGGTGCCCTCGGTCCAGGGTTCGGGCCGGGTCAGGAACACCGAGTCGCCGTTGGTGCCCTCCTGCATCTGCAACCACCGCCGCATAGCGGCCTGGGTGGTCGGTGATGACATGCTCATCAATGTGGCGGTGGCCTCTTGGGTAAGACTGGCCCGGGCCGAGGTGGAATGGGCGTCGTTGAAGATCCGCTTCTGCAGGGCCACAACCTTCCGCGGCCGCCTGGCGTAGCGCTCCGCCATCCGCTGGACCGTGTCCAGCAGTTCCTCGGCCGGCACCACCCGGTTCACCAAACCCAGTTCCAGAGCCTCCTGCGGTGCGTAGAAACGCGCTTCGAGCATCATCTCCAAAGCTCGGGACGGCCCGACGAGCTGGACGAGTCGCTGCCCGCCCAAGGCGGTGTTCAACCCCACCGACAGTTCGGGCAGGCCGAAGCCGGCATCACGGTCAGCCGATACGCGCATGTCAAAGAAGACCGACATCTCCAGGCCACCGCCGCCGCACGGCCCGTTCACCGCGGCGATCCACACCGCCGGGGAATACATCAGCCGCAGCGCCATGTCATGGAACTGGGTTACCGCGAGCAGCCCTTTGACCGGGGAACGGGCGACCAGACGTTCACCCGCCCAGCCCGTCATGGCCCGCACACTCCGGTACAGGTTCCGAGCGACCGCATGGGAGATCTCTGGCGTGCCATCCGCCTGCGAGGACAGGTGGGCGATGTCGAAGTGCGTGATGAACCGGCCGGGCCGCGCGCCGGTGACGACGACCGCGCCGACCGAGACGTCGTGCTCCACCGCCTCGACGAGCCGGATGAAGTCCCGTTGCATCGGCAAGGTCATGTAGTTGAACGGCGGGGCGTCCACCCACGCCGTCAGCACCCGACCCGACTGCTCAAGCCGCAACGTGGACAGTTCGAGACCCGCTGCGCCGCCATCCTCCGGCCGGCGGTCCGTCTGTTCCTCACCGGACTCTTCATCGGGCTCTTCACTGGGCAGAGCTGCACGATCCATTGGTCTGACAAACCCTCCTGCCGCACGTATCGCGCCATCCGGCGAGTTCCCGAGCGATCTCTTCGTTCACTGCCTGCCGATGCCCGGTTCCGCGATACTCATGGGCCCTCGGGCCCTTCGCTGTGCCGATGACGCTGGACACAGTGAACCGCAGAAGCGACTCGCACAATTACTAGTCAGACAACTCACGCTTGTGATCGTTTCAGGTCCGGCTGATCTTCCCGGTAGGTTTCGCGACGGTCAGTGTGCCAGTCGGAACCAGCCGTCGATCAGGCGGGCCGTGTCCGCCGCCTTCTCGGCGAGCATCGAAAAGTGGTTCGCCTCGATCGTCCGTACGGCATGCGACGGGTCGAACGGCGTCGCCCGCCAGTAATCCGATTCAGGCTCGACGTCAGAGAACGGCTCCGCGCACTGCACGAACAGCACGGGCGCATTCACGTCTGCCAGTTTGATGTCGGACATAATTGCCGACCAGTACCCCATAGCGGACAATCGCGCGCTGTTGAACTCGCCGAAAACCGTCTCCATCTGCAGGATGTACTGCAGCACCTGCTCGGACAGCATCTGCGAATCGCCACCTGCGCTGGGATGGAAGGAGTCCATCATCACCACCGCCTCCGGGGAGACCCCCGACTTCTCCAGTACACCGGCTGCGCCGTAAGCGAGAATGCCGCCGGCCGAATGACCGACGAGCACGAACGGCTCCCCCTCACTGGCCTGCACGATGCCTTCCGCGATGCTTTCGAGGGCGATGTCGATCGTGGCGGGCAGGCCCTCACCGAGAGCGTAGCCGAGCAAGGGAAGCGCCAAGACGTTTCTTTCCCCGCGGAAGTGCGCGGCGAACCGCGCATATTGATGAACGCCACCGGTCACCGTGGACGAACTCACGCAGATCAAGCGAGACCGAGCCGCGCCACTGGCCAGCGTCACCGGTCGAGGGATTTCTCGCGGATCGACGGGTGCGTCGTACATGGGCCGGGTCCTCGCCACGGCATACAGCAACCCGAACGCCTCCTGCGCCTTCCCGGAACGGAAAGCGCCGCGGAACAACCCTGCCAGGGTGTCGTCCACCTGGGCCGCCGAGGCCGCAGTCGCCTGGCCGGCATCCATCCGGGTGACGAGCTCATTCCGCAGCCAACGGGCGAGACCGGTGGAGTTCTTGTTCTCGAACACCGCCATCAGCGGGAATTCCCAACCAACCGCCCTGGCAAGGGAGTTACGCAATTCGGCCGCGGTGAACGAGTCGAAGCCCAGCTCGAAGAAATCACGTTCGAAATCGACGGCCGAGAAGTCGCCGTGGCCGAGAATGGCAGCCGCATGACGCTGCACCAGTTCCTGTAGCACCTCGTACTGCTGTGCTTCTCCAAGCCCGCGCAACCGCTCCCGCGCCGTGTCGGCCTCGGGTATCGACACGGCCAGATCCACCGCGGCCAATCCCGCCGCCGTGTCCCCCATACGGGAACCGGTCGCCTCGGGCCAGAAGCGTCGGTGCTCGAAAGCGTACGTCGGTAACTTGACCTGGCGCCCGGCTGGAAGCACCGCTCGCCAATCCACCGGCACCCCGCGCACGTGCAGTTCGGCCAACGCCGTCATCGCCGCAGTCTGTTCATCACGGTCCTTGCGCAGTACCGGCACCAGCGCCACGTCCGACTCTGCCACGAGGGTGTCTCCCGCCATGGCGGTGAGCACGCCGTCGGGGCCCAGCTCCAGGTAGGCCCGTACGCCCTGATGATGCAGCGTGCGCACCCCGTCGGCGAAACGGACCACGCCGCGGACCTGGTCCACCCAGTAGTCCGGCGAGCACAACTGCTCCGCCGAGGCCGCCTCCCCGGTCACCGTCGACACCAGCGGAATCCGTGGCGGGCTGTAGGTGAGCGTCCGGGCCAGGGCGCGGAAGTCCGCCAGCATCGGCTCCATCAACGGCGAATGGAACGCATGCGACACCCGTAACCGCTTGGTCCGCACCCCGCCCCCTTCGAGGACCGCGGCGAGCGCGAGCACCGCCTCCCCCACCCCGGAGATCACCACCGAGGCCGGGCCGTTCACCGCCGCGACCGACACCTCACCCTCGCGTCCCACCAGCAGCTCGGCGACCTCCTTCTCGGCAGCCTGCACCGCCACCATCGCCCCACCCGGCGGCAGCGCCTGCATCAACCGCGCCCGCGCCGCCACCAGCGCACACGCGTCGGCCAGCGACAGCACCCCGGACACATGCGCAGCGGTGATCTCCCCGATCGAATGCCCCGCCAAAACAGCCGGCCGCACCCCCCACGAGGACACCAGCCGGAACAACGCCGTCTCCACCGCGAACAGGGCCGGCTGCGCCCACCCGGTCCGATCCAGCAACCCCGCCGTCTCACTGCCCTGCTCGGCGAACAGCACCTCCCGCAACGAACAACCCCGGTAACGTCCCGCCCCTCCGGCCGGCTCCCGGTCGAACCTCCTCAGCAGCGGCTCGAGCTCCGCGATCACCTCGTCCAACGCCGTCGCGAACACCGGGAACCGCCCATACAACTCCCGGCCCACCCCCGCCCGCTGACTCCCCTGACCGGTGAACAACACCGCAAGCTTCGGCTCCGCCCGTGCCACACCGCGCACCACACCCGCACCCGGCAGGTCCTCGGCAACGGCCCGCAGGCCGGCCAGCACACCATCACGATCGCCGGCCAGCACCATCGCCCGATGCTCGAAAGCCGACCGAGTCGTGACCAGTGAGAAACCCACATCCACCTGCTCCAGCTCACGGTGCGCACTGACATGCGCCGCCAGCCGTCGCGCCTGCTCACGCAGCGCCTCGCCACTTCTGGCGGACACCACCCACGGCACCAAACCCGCCGCCGACGCCGGGTCCTGCGCACCTGGCTCGGCCTGCGGCACCTCCGGCCCCTGTTCGATGATCACGTGCGCGTTGGTGCCACTGATTCCGAACGACGACACACCCGCCCGGCGCGGACGGCCGGTCTGCGGCCACTCGGTCGGCTCGGTCAGCAGTTCCACCGCGCCCGAGGCCCAGTCCACGTGCGACGACGGGGCGTCGATGTGCAGTGTCCTGGGCAGCACTCCGTGCCGCATCGCCATGACCATCTTGATCACACCGGCAACGCCCGCCGCCGCCTGGGTATGCCCGAGGTTCGACTTGATCGAGCCCAGCAGCAGCGGCCGGTCGGCTTCACGGTTCTGGCCGTAGGCGGCCAGCAGTGCCTGAGCCTCGATCGGGTCACCCAGCCTGGTACCGGTGCCGTGCGCCTCGACCGCGTCCACCTCGGCAGGAGTCAGCCCGGCACTGGCCAGCGCCTGGCGGATCACCCGCTGCTGCGACGGGCCGTTCGGCGCGGTCAGACCGTTGGACGCACCATCCTGGTTGATCGCCGAGCCACGCACGATCGCCAGGACCTCGTGGCCGTTGCGGCGGGCATCCGACAGCCGTTCCAGTACCAGCATGCCCATGCCCTCGGACCAGCTGGTGCCGTCCGCGGTGTCGGAGAACGCCTTGCACCGACCATCGGGCGCCATTCCGCTCTCCACGCCGAAGCCGAGGAAGCTGAGCGGGGTGGCCATCACCGTGACACCGCCTGCCAGCGCCAGGCCGCACTCGCCCGAGCGCAGCGCCTGCGCCGCCAGGTGCATGGCGACCAAGGACGACGAGCACGCGGTGTCGACTGTCATCGTCGGGCCCTCCAGGCCCAGGGTGTAGGACAGGCGGCCCGACAGCACGCTGGCCGCTGCACCGGTGAGGAAATAGTTCGTTACATCTGTCCCGGTTTCCAGGCACAGATTCATGTAGTCCTGGCCGTTGGTGCCCATGAACACCCCGGTGTGGCTACCTCTCAGCGAGACCGGGTCGATGCCGGCCCGCTCGATCGCCTCCCACACCCCCTCCAGCAGCAACCGCTGCTGCGGATCCATCGCCAGCGCCTCACGCGGCGAGATCCCGAAGAACCCAGGGTCGAACCCCGCCACCTCGGACAAGAACCCGCCCTGACACTCCATGCCTATCGCCGACATCGTCTCCGCGTCCCAGCCCCGATCGACCGGGAACGAAGAGATCACGTCCTGTCCCTCGGACAGCAACCGCCACAGATCCTCAGGGGAGTCGACCCCGCCCGGAAAGCGGCATGACATCGACACGATGGCGATCGGCTCGTGCCTGCCCGACTCCACCTCTTCGAGCCGTCGACGGGTCTCGTGCAGATCGGCGGTGACCCACTTCAGGTACTCGACGAGCTTCCGGTCTTCGGACATGAGAGTGGCCCTTCACATTGTTCAGACGCGGGCTCGAATCACAGATCTTTCGAGCGGCCCAGTTCG
>NZ_JBEOZN010000145.1:0-23744 GCF_040298085.1 Streptosporangium sp. NPDC001681
CCGGGGGCGGCCCGGGGTTTGGTGTCCCCCGCCTCGCTGTGGGGGGACCCCGCCACCCGCGCCCCCGGGGGTGGGGCCGGGCCCCCCCGGGGGCCCCCCCCCAGGGCGACCACCGAACTCCCGGTCTGCGTCGGCATCGGCGTCTCCGACGCCGAGCAAGCCGCCGAGGTCGCGGGCTTCGCGGACGGTGTGATCGTCGGTTCCGCCTTCGTCAAGGCGATGCTCGACGCACCCGACGAGGCGGCCGGGCTCGCGGCGGTCCGGACGCTCACGGCCGAGCTCGCCAAGGGTGTGCGCAGGGGTTAGCAGAGCCCTGGTCAGGCTCTGCGCCGCGCTGTGGTGGCACGGTCATTGCGGGCGACGGCCAGCGGTGCGCTGCAGGTGCTCCAGCCGTTACCGGGAGAAGAGCACCAGCGTCAAAGGCGAAAGCATCGGTCTGTGGTACTCCGGAAAGGCCCATCCCGGGCCGCGACCACCCCGGGGCCGCCAACAGCTCAGTCCAGGTCAGCCGCACTGATCACCATGAGGACAACGAGTGTGCGTGGTGGTCTTCCAGCCCAGCTACTTGGCGACCGGCTTCACATGGTCACTCAGGGCTTCGCCTCACCCTTGGGCAGTTCACGACGCGGTACGGATCTCCTGCTCAGTCGGCGGGTTCGCGAACGACAGGCCAATTTGCCTAAAGATATTAGGCAAATACATAATGGGTGTCGCTAGATGGGAGGAAGGTTATGGTTCGAGCAGGACTGACCACGGAACGCCTGACCCGGGCGGGGGCGGAACTGGCCGACGAGGTCGGCTTCGACCAGGTGACCGTCTCGGCGCTCGCCCGGCGGTTCGACGTCAAGGTCGCGAGTCTGTACTCGCACCTGAAGAACTCCCAGGACCTCAAGACCAGGATCGCCCTGTTCGCCCTGGAGGAACTCGCCGACCGGGTCGCCGCCGCCCTGGCCGGGCGCGCCGGCAAGGACGCCCTGGCCGCCTTCGCGAACGTCTACCGCGACTACGCCCGGGAGCACCCCGGCCGCTACGCCGCCGCCCAGCTCAGGCTCGACCCCAAGACGGCGGCCGCCAGCGCCGGTGTCAGGCATGCGCAGATGACGCGGGCGATCCTGCGCGGCTACGACCTGACGGAGCCGGACCAGACGCACGCGGTCCGGATGCTGGGCAGCGTCTTCCATGGCTACGTCAGCCTGGAGATGGGCGGAGGCTTCAGCCATACCGCAGTCGATCCGCAGGAATCCTGGTCCTGGATCGTGGATTCCCTCGACGCCCTGCTGCGGAACTGGACCGCACCCTGACCATCAGGGGGCCGCGCCGCGCACCGGCGCATCCGAACAATCCGAAAATCTTGATCAACAGGCTGAGGCAATGAACACCGAGCACGACTGGATCACCACACCCGTCACCGCGGACATCCTGCGCGGCGTCCTCGACGTGGAACGCACGGCGCACGGCCTGCTGCCGCACCGGCTGCCCGCTCGGGCCCGTCGGCAGATCCCTGACGACCAACTGGCCGTGGCCGAGGCCCAGTCGTCCGGCGTGCGGTTGGCCTTCCGCACCCGGGCCACCATCATCGAACTGGACACGCTGCCCACCAAGAGGGCCTACCGAGGTCTCCCGACCCCGGCGGACGGCGTATACGACCTGCTGGTCGACGGCCGTCTCACTGCCCAGGCCACGGTGACCGGCGGCAAGGTCCGCACGATCGACATGGCCACCCAGTCCGTCGAACTGCGCGAAGGGCCTCACGGCACCGCCCGGTTCACCGGTCTGCCCGCGCGTGACAAGGACGTCGAGATCTGGCTTCCTCATACCGAGATCACCGAGCTGATCGCCCTGCGCACCGACGCCCCGGTCGAGCCGACGCCGGACAGCGGGCGCAGGGTGTGGCTGCACCACGGCAGTTCCATCAGCCACGGCTCGAACGCCACCCACCCGACCGCCATCTGGCCGGCCCTGGCCGCCGCCCAGGGCGGAGTGGAACTGGTCAATCTGGGATTCGGCGGCAGCGCGCTGCTCGACCCGTTCACCGCCCGCGCGATGCGGGACACCCCCGCGGACCTGATCAGCGTCAAGATCGGCATCAATGTCGTCAACACCGACGTGATGCGCCTGCGCGCCTTCACCCCTGCGGCCCATGGCTTCCTCGACACCATCCGCGAGGGGCATCCGACCACGCCGCTGCTGGTAGTGTCCTCCATCCTATGCCCGGTCCAGGAGGACACCCCCGGCCCCCTCGCACCCGACTTCGACGGCGGGACCTTGCGGTTCAAGGCCACGGGCGACCCGGCCGAACGCGCCACCGGGCGTCTGACGCTCAACGTCATCCGCGACGAACTCGCCCGGATCGTCGAACAGCGGGCGGCTGACGACCCGAACCTGCACTACCTCGACGGCCGCGACCTTTACGGCGAGACGGACTACGCCGAACTGCCGCTGCCCGACGAGGTCCACCCTGACCCCGCAGGACACCGCCGCATCGGCGAGAACTTCGCGCGGCTCGCGTTCGGCGCCGGCGGCCCATTCGCCACCAGGACCGGCTGACCAGAATCGCGGTCGTGCTCGCCCCTCCCCCGCTGGGCTGGTCCGACGGGGAGGCCGCACCGGTGGTGCCCGCGCGCCGCGTGCCCCGGGGTGGGAGCCCCGGCCGTGCGCCACTACCCTCTGGCTATGCCGACCCACGAGCGGGAGATCACCGCCCCCGTCGATCTGTGCCTGCCCGACGGACGCCTCAACCCCGACGCGGTCGGCTGGAGCAGGCGCCCGCTGCACCGCGCGAACCTGCGCGGCTGGGGCAGGACCAAACGCTGGGAGTACTGGGGCATCGTCACCCCCGGCCACATCGTCGGGCTGGTGGCCTCGTCGCTCGACTACGCGGGCGTGCACGGTGTCTACGTGCTCGACCGCGCGACCGGCGCGGAGATCACCAAGGACGTGGTCGTGCCGCTGGCGCGCGGCGCGGTGCTACCGGACCGCAGCGGCGCGGGCCGGGCGTCGGTACAGGCGCCGGGCCTGCGCATCGACATCGACCAGCGCCCCGAGGGCACCTCGCTGCGGGCCGCCGTGCCCGGGGTGCGGCTCGACGTGGAGGTGCCGCTGCCCCAGGGGCACGAGTCGCTCGGCGTGGTCGTCCCGTGGAGCGCCCGGAGGTTCCAGTACACGGTCAAGGACGTCGGCAGGCCGGTGCGCGGCACGCTGACCGTCGGGGGGACCCGGCACGTCCTCGACGAGGCGACCTCCTTCGCGGTGCTCGACCACGGACGGGGCCGCTGGCCGTACTCGATCACCTGGAACTGGGCGGCGGGCAGCGCGCCGGGGCGGGCGATCCAGCTCGGCGGCAAGTGGACCGACGGCACCCGCTCGACGGAGAACGCGCTGTTCGTCGACGGGCGGATGCACAAGATCGGCGATGAGCTGGCCTGGGTGTACGACCGGCGCGACTGGATGCGGCCCTGGCGGATGACCGGTCCCGGGGTGGAGGTGGTCCTCCACCCGTTCCACGAGAAGATCTCGCGTACCGAACTGGGTGTGGTGGGCAGCGAGACCCACCAGTGCTTCGGCCACTTCTCCGGCCGCGCCCGGACCGACGAGGGCGAATGGGTCGACCTCGACGGTCTGGTCGGCTGGGCCGAGGAGGCACGCCAGCGCTGGTGAGAATCGGCCCGACCGTGCCGCCCGGTGACGACGTCCGGCCGGGGGCTTCCACCCGATGAGAGTCGATCCCGACGGCCTGGCCTGCTGGGCCGAGGAGGCCCGGTCCGGCCGGGTTCAGTCCAGCCGGAGCCGCCCGTTGACGGTCCGCACCAGTCCGGCGGGGAGTTTGAGCACCTCGCGGTCGTAGGTGAGCAGGCCGTTCAGCTCGTCCTCGACGTCGGAGAGCTGGGTGTAGACGGTCGCGCTCAGGCCGCGCGGCACGGCGGGCACGATCTGCCGGTAGTGCAGCCGGGCGAACGCTCCGCCGAGCTGCGCCGCCGTACGGCATCTGCGGTAGCCGAACTCGCGGTCGTTGAAGCTGTGGCCCTCGACGCGCAACGAGTAGCCGCCGTACTCCGACAGGACCAGCGCCCGCCCGTCGCGCCCGGCGGGCGGGCGGAAACGGCGGAAGTACACGTGCAGGCTCCGCAGGTCGCCCGCGCCCTGGTCGTGCCACCCGCTCGCGTGGTCGACCGTCCGGGTGGGGTCGAGCGCGGTGAGCTCCCCGGCGGCGCCCGCCGCGTCGAACTGGCCCCAGCCCTCGTTGAACGGCACCCACACGGCCAGGCCCACCACGTTGCGCAGCAGCTCGACGGTCTCCCGCAGCTCGGCTGCGAACCGCTCACGGCCCTCGGCGTCGCCGCGCCCGAACCACCGGTGGCGGCGGTCGTCGAGGCGCAGCGGTGTCAGCACCGGCGCGGTGATCACCAGCGGGTGATAGCGGCCGCCGCCGTTCACCATGTCCTGCCAGACGAGCATGCCGAGCCGGTCGCAGTGGTGGTACCAGCGCATCGGCTCGATCTTGATGTGCTTGCGCAGCATGTTGAAGCCGAGCCGCTTCATGGTCTCGATGTCGCAGACCATGGCCTCGTCGGAGGGCGGCGTGTACAGACCGTCGGGCCAGTAGCCCTGGTCCAGGACCCCGGCGTGGAAGTAGGGGCGTCCGTTGAGCAGCAGCCTGGGCACGCCGTCCGCGTCGCGCCCGACACCGAAGGAGCGCATGCCGACGTAGCCGCGTACGCCGTCGGCCCCAAGACGCACCGACACGTCGTACAGATACGGGTCCTCGGGACTCCACGGGCGGACGTCCGGGATCGGGATCCGCACCGGCACGCCCGCGTCCGCCTCGGCGGACGCGACCACCTCGCCGTCGGCGAGGATATCGACGGCGGCCCGCCCCGAGGCGGCGTGCACCGTCACCTCGACGCACGAGGCGTCCAGGTGCGGGACGAGCGTGAGCCGCTCCACGTGTACGGCGGGCACGCACTCGGCCCACACGGTCTGCCAGATGCCCGACTGGGCGGTGTACCAGATGCCGCCCCGGCGCAGCTTTTGCTTGCCGCGCGAGTGGTGCCCGGTGTCGGAGTCGTCCCGCACGGCCACGACCAGCGTGTTAGGGCCCTCGCGCAGGGTGTCGGTGATGTCGCAGGCGAACGGCAGGTAGCCGCCGGTGTGCGTGCCCACCTCGACCCCGTTGAGCAGCACCCGGCAGGTCTGGTCGACCGCGCCGAAGTGCAGCAGCACCCGCCCGCCCGGGACGGCGAACCCGTCGGGCAGGGTGAGCGCGCGCCGGTACCACAGCGTCTGCCCGGGCAGGAGTTGCCGCCCGACACCGGACAGCGGAGCCTCGGGGGAGAACGGCACGATGATGTCGCCGTCGTAGGCCTCGGGGACCTCGGGCTCGACCGGGGAGACGGCGTACCGCCAGCGGCCGTTGAGGTTGAGGTAGCTGTCGCGGACGAGCTGCGGCCTGGGGTACTCCGGCAGCACGGCCTCGGGGTCGAGGGCCGCGCCCCAGCGGGTCAGCAGGGTCATGCGGTCCCCCTGCGGCGCAGCGCCCGCACCGGTACGGCCATGAACGCCACCACGACCGTGGCGGCCAGGAAGATGGCCGGTGAGGGGACTTGTTTGAGCACCCCGAGCTCCTCGTAGTAGGCGTCGGCCCCCTTGATCACGGCGGCGCCCAGGAAGGGACCGACGATCATGGGGATGAGAATCGCGAAGACCATCCGCAGTCCCTGGACGTGACCGGCGCGGTCCGGCGGCGAGTGGTCGCGGACGATCGCCGCGATGGGCGCGAGCACCAGCATGAACCCGGACATCATGACGAGCCCGGCGGCGATCACCGGGATCATCCCGGTCGCGACGGACATCAGCAGCAGACCCGTGCCGTACACGGCGATCGCGGGTGGCAGGAAGCGCACCTTGCCCACCCGGTCGATGAGCGGCCCGCAGGCGACGCTGATCGCCGAGGAGCCGGTCAGCACCACGGCCAGGACGATCGCGTACCCCTCGATGTTCAGGTATCGCTGCAGGTAGATGATCAGGTAGGGCAGGAAGACCTGGGTGGAGATCCCCCAGATCGTCCACGCGGCCAGGGACAGGTAGAGGACGGGGTTGGCCCGTATCGCGCTCGGCCGCAGCCCGTGCACGAGTGAGGCCAGGTAGGCGCCCTCCTGGCGTACCGGGTCCGGGCGGTCGCGCACGAGCACCCAGGAGACGGCTCCGACCACGACGATGATCGCCCCGATGAGCACGAAGAACAGCCGCCACTCCCCCGCGCGGGTCAGCGAGTCGAACCCGCCGAAGACGGCCAGCATCGACACCAGCGGCATGATCGCCAGCACCGACTCCACCCGGCCCCGGTTCGCCGGGCGGGTCACGTCGGTCACCCACGCCTGGAAGGCCGCGTCGTTCGCCCCGGCGCCGAGGAACGACATCACGCAGTCCAGCGCGATGACCGCGACCACCGTGGCCGTGACGGCTCCGGCCGCCGGGGCGACGGCCGCGACCGCGTCGACGGTGACGAAGCCGAAGGCCGCCGTGGCCAGCCCCCACAGCACGTATCCGGCGGCGATGAAGGAGCGGCGGCGTCCCGCCCGGTCGGAGAGCGCGCCGACCAGCAGGGTGGCCACCGTCGCGGTCGCCGCGCTGGCGGCGACCATGGTGGCGATGGCGCCGGGGTCGTCGCTGACGGTGTCGTAGAGGAACACGTTCAGGTACATGTTCTCGACGGTCCATGCCACCTGTCCGGCGAAGCCGAGCACGATCAGAGCCGTCCACGAACGTCCGCCCAGCTTGGCGGCGATCTCTGTGGTCACGGCGAGAGACTACAGGGGGTTTTGTCACAATTTTGGGTAGACTTGGCGTCTGTCGAAACCGCGAAAATGTACTTTCTCCCGCCTTGCCGCACAAGAAAGGTGAGCCCACCACCGACAAAGGGCGTAGCAGATGAGTCCACTGAGTGGGCGAGCCTGGGAGAAGACAGACCGCCACTCCGCTCGCGCATGCCCGGTCAGGCTCGGGCGGCCCACGGCTTTTGATCGGTTTCTACAACTGGAGCCGTGTAGCGTGCGCTGTCTGCGACATGGCGTTACCAGCTGGTAGACGGAAGGGTGAACACTGCCGGGGGGCCGCCGTGTCACGGCGCGCACATCGTTGGTCTACAGGAAGGCTCGGTCGGGTGTTCAGTCGTGTCGCCATCGTCAATCGTGGTGAGGCCGCTATGCGGCTCATCCACGCCGTACGGGACATCGCCGCGGAGAGCGGGACACGGGTCGAGACCGTCGCCCTGCACACCGACGTCGACCGCATGGCCACCTTCGTCCGCGAAGCGGACCTGTCCTACGATCTCGGTCCCGCGTCCGCGCGCCCGTACCTCGACCTGAAGGTGCTGGAGCGCGCTTTGGTGGAGACCGGGGCCGACGCCGCATGGGTGGGCTGGGGCTTCGTCGCAGAGGACCCGGCGTTCGCGGAGCTGTGCGAGAAGGTTGGAGTCACCTTCGTCGGACCGAGCGCCGAGGCCATGCGCAAGCTCGGTGACAAGATCGGCGCGAAGCTGATCGCCGAGGAGGTCGGCGTGCCGGTCGCACCGTGGAGTCGCGGTGCGGTCGAGACCCTGGACGCCGCCCTGGCGGCGGCGGCCGAGATCGGCTACCCGCTGATGCTGAAGGCGACCGCGGGCGGCGGCGGGCGCGGCATCCGCGTGATCACGAACGAGGCCGAGCTCGCCGACGCCTACGAGCGCACCAGCCAGGAGGCCGCGCGGGCGTTCGGCAGCGGCATCGTGTTCCTGGAGCGCCTGGTCACCGGTGCCCGGCACGTCGAGGTCCAGGTGATCGCTGACGGCGAGGGCACCGCGTGGGCGCTCGGCGTCCGCGACTGCTCGGTGCAGCGGCGCAACCAGAAGGTCATCGAGGAGTCGGCATCGCCGGTGCTCAGCCCTGTGCAGACCGCCGAGCTCAAGGCGTCGGCCGAACGGCTGGCCGTCGCGGTCGGTTACCGCGGCGCGGCGACCGTCGAGTTCCTCTACCACCCCGGCGACAAGATGTTCGCGTTCCTCGAGGTCAACACCCGCCTGCAGGTCGAGCATCCGATCACCGAGTCCACCACCGGGTTCGACCTGGTCAAGGCACAACTGCGGGTGGCATCCGGTGGCAGGCTCGAAGGCGAGCCGCCGGTGGAACGCGGGCACGCCATCGAGGCCCGGCTGAACGCCGAAGACCCCGACCGCGACTTCGCGCCCTCCCCCGGCCGCATCGCGCGGCTGGACCTGCCCGCCGGGCCGGGCATCCGCGTGGACACCGGCGTCAGCGAGGGCGACACCATCCCCGCCGACTTCGACTCGATGATCGCGAAGATCATCGCCTACGGCCGCGACCGCGACGAGGCGCTCGGCAGGCTGCGCCGGGCGATGGCGCAGACCACGGTGATCATCGAGGGCGGCGCGACGAACAAGAGCTTCGTGCTCGACCTGCTCGACCAGCCCGAGGTGATCGACGCCAGCGCGGACACCGGCTGGATCGACCGCGTCCGCGGCGAGGGCAGGCTCGTCTCGCACCGGCACTCCGCCATCGCGCTGGCGGCCGCCGCCATCGAGGCGTACGAGGAGGAGGAACGCGTCGAGCGGCAGCGGCTGCTGTCGACGGCGTTCGGCGGACGCCCGCAGGTGCAGCACGAGAGCGGCCGGCCACTGGACCTCAAACTTCGTGGCGTCGGCTACCGCGTGCGCGTCGCGCGGGTCGGTGCGCATCGGTTCCGCGTCGGCGTCGAAGCAGGTGGCGACGTCCGCACCGCCGACGTCGAGCTCGACCGCTTCGACCGGCACACCGGGCGGATCGTCGTCAACGGCACCCGGTACCGCCTGCTCACCGACACGCACGGGCCGATCCACCTGGTCGAGGTGGAGGGCGTGACGCACCGGGTCAGCCGCGACGAGGGCGGCGTCGTCCGCTCGCCCGCGCCCGCGCTGGTCGTCGCCACGCCGCTGAAGGTCGGCGCCGAGGTCGAGGCGGGCGCGCCGGTGCTGGTGCTGGAGAGCATGAAGATGGAGACGGTGCTGCGGGCGCCCTTCAAGGCGCGGCTGAAGGAATGCGTCGTGTCCGTGGGCAGCCAGGTGGAGACCGGTGCACCGCTACTGTGGCTGGAGCCGCTCGCCGACGACGACACCGCGGCCGAGGACACCTCGGCCACCGAGTCCGTCGAGCTGGACCTGCCCGCCACGCCCGGGAAGATTCCGGTGTGGGAGCGCACCACGCGCGGCCAGGAGGACCTGCGCAGCCTGCTGCTGGGCTTCGACGTCGACCCGCACGACGAACGCCGGGTGCTCGACGACTACCTCGCCGCGCGCCGGGCGGCCACCGAGAACGGCCACCGGCCGCTGGCCGAGGAGCTCGAACTCATCGACGTGTTCGCCGACCTCGCCGAGCTGAGCCGCAACCGGCCGGCGGGCGAGGACGGCGGCGGTGACGGCCACGTGTACAGCGCCCGCGAGTACTTCCACACCTACCTGCAGAGCCTCGACGTCGAGCGGGCCAGGCTGCCGGAGGCGTTCCAGGCCAAGCTCGCCAAGGCGCTCGGGCACTACGGTGTCACCGAGCTGGAGCGCTCCCCCGAACTCGAAGCCGCGGTGTTCCGGATCTTCCTCGCCCAGCAACGCGTGTCCGCCGACGCCACGGTCGTCGCGACGCTGCTGCGCGCGTGGCTGCGCGAGCCGCCGCCGGACGAGACGCTGCGCGAGCCCGCCGGTCTCGCGCTGGAGCGGCTGGTCGCCGCGACACAGGTCCGCTTCCCCGTGGTCTCCGACCTCGCGCGCGGCGTGGTGTTCGCCTGGTTCGCCCAGCCGCTGCTGCGCCGCAACCGCGCCCGCGTCTACGCCGACGTCCGCAAGCACCTGCGCCACCTGGACACGCACCCGGACGCGCCGGATCGCGCGACGCGCATCGCCGAGATGGTGCGCAGCACCGAGCCGCTGGTGCGGCTGCTCGGCCAGCGGCTTGTCCGCGACGACCTGGACAACGCGATCATGCTGGAAGTGCTGACCCGGCGGTACTACGGCAACAAGGGTCTCACCGGCGTCCGCACCAGCGAGGTCGCGGGCTGCACGTTCGTGGTCGCCGAGCGCGCGGACTCGTGCGTGGTCTCCTCCGCGGTGAGCTTCGAGGCGTTGGGCAACGCGCTGCGCGGGCTGGCGGAGCTGGCGGGCGACGAGGACGCCATCGACGCCGACATCTATCTCGCCTGGGAGAATCAGCCGGAGGACTCCGAGACGATGGCGGTCGCGCTGCACAAGGTCGTCAGCGCGCACCCGCTGCCGGACCGGATCCGCAGGCTCACCGCCACCGTCGCGGGCAGCGGCGGCGCGGTGATGCACCACCACTTCACGTTCCGCCCGTCGACCACCGGGATGGCCGAGGAGCGGCTGATCCGCGGCCTGCACCCGTACATCGCGCAGCGGATGCAGCTGGAGCGGCTGAGCAAGTTCGACCTCACCCGGCTGTCGTCGTCGGACGAGGAGGTCTACCTCTTCCAGTGCGTGGCGCGGGAGAACCCGTCGGACGACCGCCTCGTCGCGTTCGCACAGGTACGTGACCTGACCGAGCTGCGCGAGCACGACGGCAGGCTGGTCGCGCTGCCGACGGCCGAGGACACCATCGCCACCTGCCTCGACTCGATCCGCCGCGCGCAGTCGCGGCGACCGTCGAAGAAACGCTTCAACACCAACCGGATCGTGGTCTACATCTGGCCGCCGAGCGACCTCACCCGCGCGGAGCTGGAGATGATCGCCGGACGCGTGCTGCCGACGACCGCGGGCGCCGGGCTGGAGGAGATCCTGTTCATCGCGCGGCAGCGCGACCGGAAGACCGGCGAGCTGACCAAGATCGCCGTGCGCATCTCCTTCGACGCCACCGGCGGCACCGAGCTGACCGTCGGCGAGCCGTCGGACGAGCTGGTCGAGCCGCTCGACGACTACCGGCAGAAGGTGCTGCGCGCGAGCAGCCGCAACACGGTGTACCCGTACGAGCTGACCGGCCTGCTCGGCGACTTCGTCGAGCACGATCTCGGCGACGACCACGCGCTGGTGCCGGTCGACCGGCCGAAGGGGCACAACACCGCGGCGATCGTCGCGGGCGTGGTCAGCACGCCGACCCGGCGGCACCCGCAGGGCCTCACCAGGGTCGTGCTGCTCGGCGACCCGACCAAGTCGCTCGGCGCGCTGTCGGAGCCGGAGTGCCGCCGCGTGGTCGCCGCGCTGGACCTGGCCGAGCGGATGCGGGTGCCACTGGAGTGGTACGCGCTGTCCGCCGGCGCCCGGATCTCCATGGAGTCGGGCACGGAGAACATGGACTGGGTGGCCGCGGCGCTCAAGCGGATCGTCGAGTTCACCCAGAACGGCGGCGAGATCAACATCGTGGTCGCGGGCATCAACGTCGGCGCGCAGCCGTACTGGAACGCCGAGGCGACGATGCTCATGCACACCAAGGGCATCCTGGTGATGACGCCGGACTCGGCGATGGTGCTCACCGGCAAGCAGTCGCTCGACTTCTCCGGTGGCGTGTCGGCCGAGGACAACTTCGGCATCGGCGGCTACGACCGGGTGATGGGCCCGAACGGGCAGGCGCACTACTGGGCGCCGAACCTGGCCGCCGCGCGGGACGTGCTGATGTCGCACTACGACCACACGTACGTCGCCCCCGGCGAGGAGGCGCCGCGGCGGGCGAAGACGACCGACCCCGTCGACCGCGACATCTCCGACTTCCCACACGTCCTGGTCGACAGCGGCTTCACCACCGTCGGCGAGATCTTCTCCGCCGAGGCCAACCCGGACCGCAAGAAGCCGTTCGACATCCGGACCGTGATGCGGGCGCTCTCCGACCAGGACCACCCGGTGCTGGAACGCTGGGCGGGCATGGCCGACGCGGAGACCGCAGCGGTGCAGGACGTGCATCTCGGCGGCGTGCCGGTGTGCCTGCTCGGCATCGAGTCACGGGCGGTGCCCCGGCGCGGCTTCCCGCCCACCGACGGCCCGGACACCTACACCGCGGGCACGCTGTTCCCGCAGTCGTCGAAGAAGGCCGCGCGGGCGATCAACGCGGCCAGCGGCAACCGGCCGCTGGTGGTGCTGGCGAACCTGTCGGGCTTCGACGGCTCGCCGGAGTCGATGCGGAAGCTGCAACTGGAGTACGGCGCCGAGATCGGCCGCGCGATCGTGAACTTCCGCGGGCCCATCGTGTTCTGCGTGATCTCGCGGTACCACGGCGGCGCGTTCGTGGTGTTCTCGAAGGCGCTGAACCCGAACATGACCGTGCTCGCGCTGGAGGGCTCGTTCGCCTCGGTGCTCGGCGGCGCCCCCGCCGCCGCGGTGGTGTTCTCCGGCGACGTCAACGCCCGCACTGCGGCCGACCCGCGCGTGCGGGACCTGGAGGCCCGCGTCACGGCCGCCTCCGGCGCCGACCGCGCCGCGTTGACCGCGGAGCTCGACGAGTTCCGCTCGTCGGTCCGTGCGGAGAAGCTCGGCGAGGTGGCCGCGGAGTTCGACCGCGTGCACAACATCCAGCGCGCGGTCGAGGTCGGCTCCGTCGACGCCGTCATCCGCGCCGCGGAACTGCGTCCACGGATCATCGAGGCCATCGAGTCCCGCCTGCGCTGACAGTGAGGCGCCACGGTGAGGACCTCGCCGTGGCGCCTCACGCCGGCCTGCTCGTACGCCAGGCGCCTGCACCGGTTATGGCGCAGAGGCGGAGTCTCAGGAGGTGTTCGTCCGGAAAGAGGAGCGGTAGGACTGCGGCGTGACGCCGACGACGCGCTTGAACCGCTCCCGGAACGCGGTGGCCGAGCCGAAACCGGCCTGCGCGGCGATGCGTTCGACGCCGTGGCCGGTGGTCTCCAGCAGGAACTGCGCACGCCGTACGCGTGCTCGCAGCAGCCACTGCAGCGGGGTGGTGCCCGTCTGCTCGCGGAAGCGGCGGCTGAAGGTCCTCTCGCTCATCCCGCTGCGCATGGACATCTCCGCCAACGTCACCTCCTGGGCGAGGTTGTCCTCGATCCACGACAGCACCGGCTCCAGCAGCGAACCCTGGGGAACCGGCGGCTGGGTGTGAATGATGAACTGCGCCTGCCCGCCCTCCCGTTCCAAGGGCATCACCGACAGCCGGGCCGAGTCCGCGGCGACCGCCGAGCCGAAATCCCGCCGGATGATGTGCAGGCACAGATCCAGGCCGGCGGCGGCCCCGGCCGAGGTCAGGATCTGGCCGTTGTCAACGTACAGAACATCCGGTTGCACATCCACCCGCGGGAACATCTGGGCCAGCCGACGAGCCGCCACCCAGTGCGTGGTCGCGCTCAGCCCGTCCAGCAGCCCAGCCGTGGCAAGGGTGAACGCCCCCGTGCAGATGGAGGCGATCCGGGTGCCGGCGGCCGCGGCCGCGCGCACGGCGTCGAGCACCTCCCGAGCGGGCGGGGTGGCCTGCTCGGAGCATCCCGGCACGACGATCGTGTCCGCCTCCCGCAGCGCCTCCAGGCCGTGCGGGGCGATGAGCGTGAAGGCGTCGCAGGCCACCTGCGGCGTCGCGGCACAGACCAGGACCCGGTACGGCCGGCGCCCGTCCGCCAGCCGGGCACGTCCGAACACCTCGATCGGCGTCGCCATGTCGGCCGCCACCACATGGTCCAGAGCCAGGACCGCCACCGTGTGCATGAGGACACCGTAAGCGAGAACCCGCCAACCACGAACAGCCAGGTGAAGCCTCTGACGCGGTCATCTTCGCAGCTGGGGCCGGGTGGCGAGAACCCGTTGGAAATTGTCGATTCAGCCCATGGGGAGCCGAGGACGGCCGGTCTAGCCTTGCGCTGCGAGATCCGCGCAGGCGCAGAAGGAGCAGCGCTGATGCATGCACAGGTCGTGCTGTACGACGGTTTCGCCCCTATGGCCGCCGCCCTGACCTGGCTGCCGGGGGCCGGCGGACTGCCGGCTCTGCGGCGCCTCGACAAGGCGGCGAAGCGGAGCAGGCAGGTCCGCGTCAACTGAAGCACCCCTACCTCAGAACGGATTGCCACACCCCATGTCCATCGTCATGCCGATCGTCATCGGGCTGATCTGCGTTTCCCTCATGTCCCTGATCCCCGAGCCGCATCGACGCCAGGTCAACGCCGTGTTGGTCGGCGGTGCGGGCGCCGCCTACCTCAGCGGGGGCGGACTCGGGTACTGGGAGTTCGTCCTGCCGGTCGTCATGACCTATGTCGCCTACCGAGGGCTCAGGAGCTGGGCCTGGATCGGCATCGGCTGGCTGCTCCACACCGCCTGGGACGTCCTGCACCACCTCAAGGGGAACCCCATCCTCCCCTTCGCCGAGCATTCCTCCTTCGGCTGCGCCATCTGCGACCCGGTTGTGGCGCTGTGGTGCTTCGCGGGCGGGCCGTCGATCTTCGACTGGGTACGTGCCCGCCTGCCCCGCAAGCCCGCGACGCCGATCGGCCCTGCCGGGGAGTAAAGAGGCCGAGCTTGCAGTTCCTCGCCGTCGATGGATTCAACGGTTCAGGCCGCGTCGTCGGTGGCGTGACGCACTGCCCGGCGACCGATGTTGATCACCGGGCAGTAGTCCGCCGGGCCGGCGAGCCCGCACGAAACACATCAGCCGAGGTCGGCGAGTTTACGCTCCAGCACCGCCCGCTCGCGCTCGTTGCCGCACAGCCGTACGGCGAGCTCCAGTTCGGTGCGCGCCTCGCCGGTGCGGCCCAGGCGGATGAGCAGTTCCCCGCGAACGCTCGGCAGCAGGTGCGAGTTCGACAGCGCCTCGGCGGCCACCAGCTCGTCCACGATCGGCAGCGCTGCAGCCGGTCCCTGGGCCATGGAGACCGCCACCGCCCGGTTGAGGTCGACCACCGGTGACGGCGCGAGCCGGCCAAGCGTCTCGTAGATGAGCACGATGCGCTCCCAGTTCGTCACGTCGACCGACGGAGCGACGGCATGGCATTCGGCGATCGCCGCCTGCAAGCCGTAGGCGCCCAGGCCCCGGCCGACCTGCTCCGCGCGGGCCAGGGCGGCTCGCCCCCGGCGGATCGCGGCGCGGTCCCAGCGGCGGCGGTCCTGGTGCTCCAGCAGCACCGGCTCGCCGTCCGGCCCGGTGCGGGAGGGGAAGCGCGCCGCGGTCAGCTCGAGCAGCGCCAGCAGGCCGTGGACCTCGGGCTCATCCGGCACCAGACGGCTCAGCACCCGGGCGAGGCGCTGTGCCTCGCTCGCGAGGTCGAGTCGGATCAGATCGTCACCGGAGCTGGCCGAGGACCCTTCGGTGAAGATCAGGTAGACCACGCTGAGCACCGAGCCGAGCCGCTCGGTCCGCTCCTCGGCCGACGGCACCTCAAACGGCACCCGGGCCGCCCCGAGGGTCTTCTTCGCCCGAGTGATCCGGGCCTGCACGGTGGCGGCCGGAACGAGAAACGCCTTGGCGATCTCATCGCTCGTCAGACCGCCGACCACCCGCAGGGCGAGCGCTACCCTCGCCTCCCGCGACAGCACGGGGTGGCAGGAGATGAACATCAACGCGAGCACGTCGTCATCGATCTGGTCCGGATCCCACAGCACGTCCTCGGCGTCCCGGGCCGAGTCGGCGGGTGCGCTCCCCGAGACGACACCACCCTCACTCAGGTTGTGGGCGAGGGCGGCGTACCTCTCGTCAAGAGCGGCGCGCCGGCGGAACGCGTCGATCGCGCGGCGCCGGCCGACGGTGAGCAACCACCCCGCGGGGTTGCGGGGTACGCCGTCGCGTGGCCAGGTCACGAGTGCCTCGGCCAGCGCCTCCTGGGCGAGGTCCTCGGCCAGCGCGAAGTCGCCGGTGTACCGCGCGAGCGCACCGACGATCCGTGCGGACTCGATCCGCCAGACGGCGGCAACGGCCTCACGGCCGGTGGGATCGGCCATCTCCTGTCGATCCGCTCAGAGCTGACCGGTGGCCTCGCGCCACGCCCGCTCCTTCTGGACCCACTCGTTGTCCTGTGGGAACTCGTCGATCGTGGTGACCCGGCGGATCTCGGTCTTGAAGCCCGGGCCGGTGATCGGCGACCGCTTGGCCCACTCGACGGCCTCCTCCTTCGACGCCACGTTGAGGATGTAGAACCCGCCGAACAGCTCCTTGGTCTCGCCGTACGGGCCGTCGGTGACCACGGGCGGCTCGGCGGAGTAGTCGACGACCACTCCCTCGGCGGCGGCGTCGAGTCCCTCCGCGGCGACCAGCACACCGGCCCGGATCATCTCGTCGTTGTACCTGCCGATGGTCTCGAGCATCTTGCCGAAGTCGATGTCCGCCATCCCCGCGAAGGCCTCGTCGGTGGCGCGCATGATCAGCATGTACTTCATTGTTCTGTCTCCCTGGGTTGTCCGGGCCCCTCTCTCGGACCCTCTCACTTCTAGGTCGAACGGGAATGTCGTGGATCGACACAACCGCCGATCTTCTTCCGGCACTTGGATTCGAGGGTTCCCCGCAGCGTCCTCGCCGTGGAACAGGCCGACGTCCTGCCCGCCTATGCCACTCACCGCGATGAGCACCGGTACGCCGGAAACCGCCTTCGCGAGGCCGGTCCCATCATCAGCGGCCCGTTCGAAGAAGTTCGCAGCGGTGGAGACGCGTGCTCCGGCTCTCCCGGCGACCGGCAAGCCGGATCCAAGGCGTGTCGCCCCTCGTTTCCCGAGCTTGCCAGTTGCTCATCGGCGGTTTCAGGCTCTGGCCTGGTTCCAGGTCGTGCTGTTGAGGAAGTAGGTGTCGTAGAGCTCCTGGACCTCCAGCAGGCTTTCGGGCGGCACCTTCCCGTAGGCGATGCGCTCCAGATGGCGGAAGTATTCGAACCGTTCGACGCCGGGGGTGATGACGATGAGGATGTCGGCGTCCTGTCCCGGTGCGGCGGCGAAGGCGTGTGCGACACCGGGCGGCACGATGACCAGATCACCGCGCTGGGCGGTCACGACCTGCTCGCCGGACAGCAGTTGGGCGGTGCCGTCCAGCATGTAGAACAGCTCGGCCGAGTTGGAGTGGTGGTGCGGCTTGGCGCCGTCGGCGCCGTCGGCCAGGGTCACCCGCTGGGTGGACAGCGCGCCGCCGGTGGAGCCGCTGTCGGCCAGTAGCCGGATGGTGGTCGGGGCCTGGCCGATCACTTCGGCCTTGGCGGAGCGGACGATCACGGACTCGTCGAAGTCCGGCCTGATCAGCGACATCTGTGCGACTCCTTGCCTGGGGCGAGCGTTTCCGTTCGAAGACAGTTTCTGATCTTCAGAGAGCGAAGAGCAAGGCGGCGTTGATGAGCACCACCACGGCGGTGGCGAAGTGGATACCGAAGGCGGCGGCCTTGGTACCGCCGTGGCGCAGGACGATGACGGTGTCACCGAGCGGGAGGAGGGCGACGACCAGCATGTACCAGGCCTCGGCGTGGGCGCCGGCGAAGGCGAGCAGGGCCAGGCCGAGGATGCCGTAGCCGGCGTCGCGCAGTCCCTTGATGGTCAGGTAGGCGGCGTCGCCGTCGTGCTTGGCGGGGACGCCATAGCCGGCGGCCGCGGCCCGGGGCGCCAGGAGGAACCGGACACCGATGAAGATGACGAAGAGGTTGAGTACGACGGCCAGGCCATAGGCGAGGGGGGCAAGCATGATCTTCTCCGGCTGCTATCAGTGCTAGGAACACGATCGAGGCTAACATAGCGTTGATAGGAGTGCTAGTGATGCTAGAATCATCTCGTGCCGATTCAAACGCGCCGGGAGCGTGAGCGGGCAGAGCGGGAGCGGTTGATCATCGCAGCGGCCCGGGAACTGGTCGAGGCCGAAGGCTGGGAGGCGGTGACGACCCGTCGCCTCGCCGAACGGGTCGAGTACAGCCAGCCGGTGCTCTACAGCCACTTCAAGGGCAAGGACGCCATCATGGCGGCGGTCACGGTGGAAGGCTTCGCCGACCTGGCCGTCGAGCTGCGCGCGGCCCGTACGTCGGCGACCGACCCTCGCCGGGCCCTCGCCGACGTCGGCGCCGCGTACGCCGCGTTCGCCGAGCAGCGACCCGCGTTGTACGACGCGATGTTCACGCATGCCGTCGACCTGCCGTTCGCCGGCCCCGAAGCACCGGCCGCCCTGCACGCGGCCCTCGACGAGCTACGCGAGGCCATACGACCACTGGCCGGGGAGGACGACCTGGGCCTGCTCACCGAGACCCTCTGGGGAGGCCTGCACGGACTGATGACGCTCATGCGTGGCGGCAGGCTCCGGCACGAGGGCCACGAGCGGCGCCTGGCGCTGCTGCTCGGCCGCTTCTCGCACTGACCCGCTGATCACACCGTCCTCCCACGTCTCGGCGGCGGACTCCCGAACCTGACCGCGGCGGCGGGACCCGGCGCGGGCGCCTTTGGCCTTCACCCGTGCCCGACGGCCGGCCAGGTCCAGATGGGGTCACCACATGTGCTCGGCCGTCCGAGGTTCCTCCGCGCCCTGGCGCGTGCCCGAGGGTGAGGGCAGCCGCAGCCGCTTGAGGGCGAGGGCGTTGACGGCGACGATGACGCTGGAACCGGACATGGACAGCGCGGCGATCTCGGGGCGCAGCATCAGGCCGAAGGCGGGCTCGAACACGCCCGCGGCGATGGGCAGGGCGATCGCGTTGTAGCCGATCGCCCACCCGAGGTTCTGCCGCATCTTACGCAGCGTGCCCCGGCCGATGAGCAGCGCGGCGGGCACGTCGAGGGGGTCGGAGCGCATGAGCACGACGTCGGCGGTCTCGATGGCGACGTCGGTGCCGGCACCGATGGCGATACCCAGGTCGGCCTGGGCCAGCGCGGGGGCGTCGTTGACACCGTCACCGACCATGGCGACCTTACGGCCACCGGCCTGTAGCTCGGTCACCTTGGCCGCCTTGTCGCCGGGCAGCACCTCGGCGATCACGGTGTCGATCCCCAGTCGCCGTGCGATTCGCTCGGCGGTGGCGGTGTTGTCGCCGGTGAGCATGACCACCTCGACGCCGAGCTCGTGCAGGGCGGCCACCGCCGCCGCCGAGGTTTCCCTGGGGGCGTCGGCGATGCCGATCACCGCGGCGGCCGTGCCGTCGACCGCGACCATGACCGCGGTACGGCCGCCGGCGGCCACCTGCTTCCGGTGAGCCGCCAGCTTGCCGAGATCCACGCCCTCGCGCTCCAGCAGGCGCCGGTTACCCACCGCCACCCGGTGCCCGGCCACCTCGGCGACGGCACCGTGCCCGGGCACGTTCTCGAACCGCCCGGCCCGCAACGCCTCCAAGCCGAGCGCGTCGGCGTGGCCGACGATCGCCTCGGCCAGCGGGTGCTCGGACTCCCGCTCCACCGCGGCCACCAACCGCAGCAACTCGTCGGCGGCGATTCCCTCGGTGATGACGTCGGTGACCTCTGGTTCGCCCTTGGTCAGAGTGCCGGTCTTGTCCATCACCACCACCTGGATGCGGGCGGAGGTCTCCAGCGCGATCGCGTTCTTGAACAGCACGCCCCGCTTGGCGCCGAGCCCCGTACCCACCATGATCGCCGTAGGGGTGGCCAGGCCGAGCGCGTCGGGGCAGGTGATGACCACCACGGTGATGGCGAACAGGATCGCCACACCGAACGGCGCACCGGCCAGCAGGAACCAGGCGGCGAAGGTCAGCGCACCGCCGATCAGCGCCATCAGCACCAGCCAGAAGGCCGCCCGGTCGGCCAGCCGCTGCCCAGGAGCCTTGGAGTTCTGGGCCTGCTGCACCAGTTTGACGATCTGCGCCAGGGCGGTGTCCGCACCCACCCTGGTGGCGCGCACCCGCAGCGTGCCGTTGCGGTTGATGGTCGCGCCGATGACCGTGGAACCCGGCTGCTTGTGCACCGGCAGGCTCTCGCCGGTGACCATGGACTCCTCCACCTCGCTCTCGCCGTCCTCGACCACCCCGTCGGCCGGAATCTTCGCCCCGGGACGGACCAGCAGCAGATCGCCTTCGAGAACCTCGGCGGTGGGCACCTCGACCGGTTCGCCGTCGCGGACGACGACCGCCTTGGGCGGGGCCAGGTCGAGCAGGGCGCGGACGGCGTCGTTGGCACCGCCGCGGGCGCGCATCTCGAACCAGTGCCCCAGCAGCACGAAGGCGGCCAGCACGGTGGCGGCCTCGTAGAACACCTCGCCACCGCCGGTGAGGGTCACGATCACCGAGTACAGCCAGCCCGCGCCGACCGCCACCGCGACCAGCACCATCATGTCCAGGGTGCCGGCGCGCAGCGCCCGCACCGCCCCGGTGAAGAAGATCCAGCACGAGTAGAAGATCACCGGCAGGCTGAGCAGCAGCGCCCACACGTCCTGGCGCAGCCCGAACGGGACCGGCAGGTTCAGGCCGAGCACTTCGGTGCCGATCGGCGACCACACCACGATCGGAATGGAGAACAGCAGCGCCACCAGGAACCGGTTGCGCATGTCGGCCACCATCGCGGCCATCGACATCCCGCCGTGACCCATCATCTCGTGCGGAGCGGCCACGCCCTCAACCCCACCATGATCCACGTGCCCGGCGGCCCCGGCCCGCGCTGTGTCGTCCACACGGGTGTCGCGACCGGGTGCGTGCTGTTTCGCCGTGGTGGTGCCGTGGGAGGTGGGAGGGTGATCTTTGTGGTCGAAGGGTGGCGGGTCCGGCTCGGTCATCGGATCACAGATGTGAGAGGGCACTGACTGACCGGCGCAGTGGTAGCCGCATTCGATCACCCAGGTGCGCAGCTCGGCCAGACAGGTGCGGGTCGGGTCGAACACCACGGTCGCCGTCTGGGCGACCGGGTTGACCTCCACCTCCAGCACTCCCGGACGGCGGCCGAGCCGGGCCGCGACGACGTTCTGCTCCGTGGCCCACCGCAGTCCGCTGACATCGAGGACCGCGGTGCTGCGCTCCTTGCCGGCGCCGTGCCGGGTGTCCATGTGATCTGTCATGGGCCTTTCTCCTTCATCTCGGAGGGCGCCGAGATCGAACCCCTCCTATCGCCAATCGTGAATTCCCCCGCGAAACGCGATCCCGGGTGAAGGGCACCGTCGGCATCCGGGCCCGACGAGCGGCAGGCTCGGCTCACGGCGGCGTTTCCGGGCCGCACATCACGTCGTTCTCCTTGACAACACCATGCCCGGATCCGAGAGATCTTCAATCGGAGGGAATGGCCCACTGGTTCCGCTGCCGGAGTCCTGGTCAGGTTTCCCCGAGGGTACGTCGGCGTTGCCCGGGGTACATGGCGGCGCGCACGGCGAGGCCGGACGTCGGTGCCGGATCCCGTCATGGGCATGCGGGGCATGCGCATACCTCTCCGTTGTTCGCCCCCCGTAAGGGCGTCCTGCCGCATGCCTACGCCGGATCATCCTACTATCATAGATAGTAGGATGCCCGGAAAGGCCAGCCAGACCGTGACTGCGAGGGGAAGACGATGGGCGGCTCAACTCGCCGGTTCGCGTTGCGGGTGTCGCACCGGCTTCTTCTGATCGCTCTGGTTCTGGGCGTCGCCGGGATGCACACGCTGGGGCATCTGGACCATCAGCAGGGACACGGCGGTACGCCTGCCGCCTTCGAGCATGCCTCTACCGCTGAGCACGGAGTGCCGGAGGCGCGCTCCATGCTCCTTCCCGCTCTGATGCCCCAGGCCGGGCAACTGATCTCAAGGCTTGACGACACTCCTCTCACCCCTGATCCGAGCTCCGTCTGCCTGGCCGTACTCACCTCCTTCCTCCTTCTCCTCATCGGTATGGCGGCCATGTGGACGCGGCGAATCTCGCAGGTCCGGATGGCCGATGCCTCGCCGATGTCGCTCGTCGCCCGCCCGCCCCCGCGCAGGACGGCCCTACGCCTGGCGTGTCTCTCGGTTTTGCGGCTATAGGCCGATCTTCACCGCGGACGGCATCGAGGATCCGGCCGCCGACGATCGACACGCAGATACGACCGACCGAAAAGAGACCATGGAAATGTTCGCCGACCACTCCGCCCTTCGCAGGCTCGCACTGACCGCCACAGCGGGAGCCGGCGCTCTCGCGCTGCTCACCGCCTGCGGAGGCGGGGACGACGCGATGACCGGCCACACCGGCACGACCAGCAGTGCTCAGGCTCCCGCCACCACCGCGAGCCAGAAGCCTGGAGCCTCCTTCAACGAGGTTGACGTCGCCTTCGCGCAGATGATGATCCCGCATCACGAGCAGGCCGTGGAGATGGCCAGGCTGGCCGAGACGCGCGCCTCCGACCCGGAGGTGAAGGAATTGGCGGCGAAGATCGAGGCCGCGCAGGGACCGGAGATCGCCACCATGACCGACTGGTTGTCCACCTGGAAGGCTCCCGCCCCGGAGGGCCACGGCGGGCATGTCATGCCCGGCATGATGACCGAGGAGGACATGGTCAAGCTCCAGAAGGCAAAGGGCGCCCGGTTCGACCGGATGTTCGCGGAACTCATGATCGCCCATCACAAGGGGGCGATCACGATGGCCAAGACCGAGCAGAGCGACGGGGCCGATCCCAAGGCCAAGGAACTCGCCAGAACCATCGAGAGCGCCCAGCAGGCTGAGATCGAGCAGATGCAGGAGCTTCTCGACCGGCTGTAAGCCACAGAGCGGTCGGCGGTGTCCGGATGTGCTCTACAAGGACATCGCCGACCTTCGGTGTTGCGGTTCATCCGCCGCATTCAGGGGCCGTGGCCGAGCGTCCGCCCTGGTCAGAGTCGGCCTGAGGTGAGCGCCCGGCCTGATCGCCGTTTGGTGCCGCCGCCGCCGTCGGCGTGGGCGGGGCAGATCAGGTCCGGGATCGACGAGAACCTTGAGGCGCGGGGCGGCGTGGGTCCCCTACCGCCGTGGACAGGCGCCTGACCGTGCAGGCCCTTCGGCAGCGTGCACCGAAGCGTGCCACCCGAACCCGTGCTCAGGGGAAGCAACCCGCGGGTGTGCCGCTCAGCGGGGAGACGCGGCGATCTGTACGCGCCGGCTGTCGTTGTCGGAGAGGAACGACGCCAGCGCCCGCCCCTGCTCGGCTACGGTGGTGCGGTCGGCTCGGGAGAAGCGGCGCAGCGGGGTGACGATCACGGTGCCGACCGTGACGCTCCAGGTCGCGGCGACCCGGCCGTCGACCAGGACAACGCGAGCCCCGGCGACCGACAGGCCGCGGTGGGCGTTGTCGATGATCCGGCTGCGGTCGTGGTAACCGAGGAGCGCGTTGTCGAACGCCGGCAGGAATCGCACCGGGGCGGGTGTGTCGGGGTCGGGGCGCGGCGCGTCGGGGAGGTCCAGCAGCTCCCGGCCTCGCTCGTCGCGGAAGGTGACCAGCTCCTCGCGTATCGCGGCCACCGCGGCCGGCAGTCCGGCGAGGCCGCACCAGGCGCGCAGGTCGGCTGCGGCGGCGGGGCCGAACGCGGCCAGATAGCGCCGTACCAGCGCTTCGCCGACCGGATCGGAGACCTTCGGGGCCGGCGGGTCGATCTCGCGCCCCAGCCAGGAGGAGAGCAGGACGTTGCGCACTCCCGCCCTCGTGCGCCACACCCCGCGCGGCGGCAGCTGCGCCACCGGGACGAGGGCGGCGATCAGCATTTCGCCCAGCGCCCGCGGTCCCGGCGCCGGCCAGCGCTCAGCCAGCGCCCGCGCGAGCTCGGTCATCGAACGGGGCTCGTCGTCGGCCATCACCGCCCGGCCTGCCGCCGCGAGCTCGTCGAGGTCTACCCCGGCGAACTTCGTGCGGGGGGTGCACGCTGCCCCGAGGGGCCGCCAGCCGGGGTGGGGGGGGCCGCCCGGCCGCCGGGGCGGGGGACCACGGACACGACA
>NZ_JBEOZN010000146.1:0-23284 GCF_040298085.1 Streptosporangium sp. NPDC001681
TTGTCCTCCCGTCGGGGGGGGGGGGGGGGGCCCCGGCCCGGGGGGGGGGGGCCCCCGCCCGCCCGCTCGGCGGCAGAACCCGACGACCGCACCCCATGAGAGCCCCGGCGGCGGAGGCTCTCCGCTCCCGGCGAAGGACACGACGGCGAGCCAGGCGCCGCAGCACACCTTCGCGGGACGTACCTTGAACTGCACGGGTTGTTGTATCTGACCAGACCCAGGGAAGGTGTGAACGCCATGGAAGCCGCCACCGTGGAAGGCACCGTTGAGGAAGACGAACTCGTCCTGACCGACGACGACGAGATGCCCGCCGCCCTGGAGGCGAGTGTCGGAGCGAGCACCGACCCGGTCAAGGACTATCTCAAGCAGATCGGCAGGATCCCCCTGCTCAACGCCGAGCAGGAGGTCGAGCTCGCCAGACGCATCGAGGCCGGCCTGTTCGCCACCGAGCGGCTCAACGACAGCGATCTACTCCAGCCCGACGTGCGCGCGGAGCTCGAATGGCTCGCCGAGGACGGCCACCGGGCCAAGAACCATCTGCTGGAGGCGAACCTGCGCCTGGTGGTGTCGCTGGCCAAGCGCCACACCGGCCGGGGCATGCTGTTCCTGGACCTGATCCAGGAGGGCAATCTGGGCTTGATCCGCGCCGTGGAGAAGTTCGACTACACCAAGGGGTTCAAGTTCTCCACGTACGCCACCTGGTGGATCAAGCAGGCGATCACCCGGGCGCTCGCCGACCAGGCCCGCACCATCCGCATCCCCGTGCACATGGTCGAAGTGATCAACAAACTGGCGCGCGTGCACCGGCAGATGACGACGGACCTGGGCCGCGAGCCCACCCCCGAGGAACTGGCCGTGGAGCTGGAGATGACCCCGGAGCGGGTCGTCGAGGTCCAGGGCTACGGCCGAGAGCCGATCTCCCTGCACAGCCCGCTGGGCACCGAGGGCGACAGCGAGTTCGGCGACCTCATCGAGGACTCCGAGGCGATCACCCCCGAGGACGCGGTGGCCTCCGCGCTGCTCCAGGAGCAGCTGCACACGATCCTGGAGGCGCTGTCGGAGCGTGAGGCCGGGGTGGTGGCGATGCGGTTCGGGCTTGGCGACGGGCGGCCGAAGACCCTGGAGGAGATCGGCCGCGCCTACGGGGTGACCCGCGAGCGCATCCGGCAGATCGAGTCCAAGACCATGACGAAGCTGCGCCACCCCTCGCGCTCACGGGCCCTGCGCGACTATCTGACCTGACCGGCCGCCGGAGCTCAGCCGCCCATGCGCGCGGCGAGGGCGGCGGCCGTCTCCTCCAGGCCGGTGGCCGGCCGGCCGAGCAGGCGCGCGAGGTCGGGGCCGGTCGCCGCCAGGGCACCCGCGCGCACCGCGGGGAACAGGCTGCCCAGCCAGCCGGCCTCCGCGTCGGTGATCTCCCGGTAGCCGACGGGGCTGCCCAGGACGCGGGTGAGGACCACGGCAAGCTCCGGATAGGTCCAGAGCGGGCCGTGCAGCTCGTAGGTCGCGTTCTCGTGCCCGGCGCCGGTCAGGGCGGCGCTCGCCGCCAGCGCCAGGTCGCGGAGCCGCGCGGTGTTGAGCGGCCGGCCGCCGGTGGAGGAGGTGATCTCGCCGGTCTGCCTCGCCTGGGCCAGTGCGGTCCCCAGGAACGCCTCGGAGTAGAGCGCGTTGCGCAGCACGGTGTAGGCCGTCCCCGACTCGCGAAGCGCCCTTTCCGTGGCCGTGTGGTCGGCGGCCGGGCCCTGGCCGTTCTCCGCGCCGGCGGCACTGGTGTAGACGATCCGGCGCACCCCCGCCCGGACGGCGCGGTCGATGACCGTGCGGTGCTGCCGCACGCGGACCCCGGGCGTCATGTCCGGGCCGGACACCAGGAGCAGGATCTCGATCCCCTGGAGAGCGGCGTCCAGACCGGCGGCGTCGTCGTGGTCTCCCCGACGCACCTCGACACCGCGTCCCGGCAGGTCGGCCGCCTTCTCCGGGGTGCGGGCGAGGGCGACAAGGTCGCCGGGAGGGGCTTTGGCGAGCAGGTCCTCGACAACGAGGCGTCCTAGATTTCCCGTTACACCGGTCACAGCGATCCTGGTCAACTACGGCTCTTCTTTTCCGGCCCCCCGCGGGCGGCCTGGTCGGTGACAGCGTGGAGATGCCGAGGGAGCGTACCGGCGACGGGCCTTCGCCCGCCTCCGATTTAACTCCCGCCACGCTCCGGGCCGTCACCGCCGCCCGGCGGGGGCCGGGCCACCCACCGGGCTCTCCAGGCACGCGACGGTGTCGCGCGCCGTCGTCTCCCAGGCGATCGGACCGCCGACGTCCGGATCCCCGGTGTCGGCGGTCCCCGGCCACCGGCGAGGCCCCGGGGGACCTCGCCGCCGGCACGGCTAGTACTTCCGATCGGGCAGGGCCGCCTTGGCCTGCTCGGGGGTGAAGGTGGTCTCCTCGGTGAGGACCCGCTGCGGGATCTGCTCGCCCTTGACCGCCTTCTTGACCAGGTCCATCAGTTGCGGGCCGAGGAGCGGACTGCATTCCGCGATGAAGTTGATCTTCCCGTCGGCCAGGGCCTGCATGCCGTCCTTGACCGCGTCGATGGTAATGATCTTAATGTCGGTGCCCGGCTTGAGCCCCGCGCCCTCGATCGCCTCGATCGCCCCCAGACCCATGTCGTCGTTGTGCGCGAACAGGACGTCGATGTCCTTGTGCGCCTTGAGGAAGGCCTCCATGACCTCCTTGCCCTTGGCGCGGGTGAAGTCACCGGTCTGCGAGGCGATGATCTTGAACTTGGGGTCGGCCGCGATGGCGTCCCCGAAGCCCTTCTTCCTGTCGTTGGCGGGTGCGGAGCCCGTGGTGCCCTGAAGCTCGACGATGTTGACCGGGCCCGGCTCGCCCTCGTACTCCTTGACCAGCCACTCGCCGGACTTCTGACCTTCGATGACGAAGTCGGAGCCGATGAAGGTCCGGTAGAGCGAGGTGTCGGCGGAGTCGACGGCCCTGTCGGTCAGGATGACCGGGATGCCGGCGTCCTTGACCTCCTTCAGCACGGTGTCCCAGCCCGACTCGACCACCGGCGAGAAGGCGATCGCGTCGACCTTCTGCTGGATGAACGAGCGGATGGCCTTGATCTGGTTCTCCTGCTTCTGCTGGGCGTCGGAGAACTTCAGGTCGATGCCGGCCTCCTTGGCCGCCTCCTGGACGGACTTGGTGTTCGCGGTCCGCCAGCCGCTCTCCGCGCCGACCTGCGAGAAGCCGAGCGTGATCTGGTCGGATCCGACACCGGCCCCGGTGTCACCTCCGCCGCAGGCGGTGAGCACGAGGGTCAGAAGCCCGGCGGCCAGCGCCGCGGGCACTTTCTTGAACATGGTTTCTCTCTTTCAGTGGGGGGTGGGACCGCTGCTCTCCCTGACCACCAGTTCGGGTTCCACGATGCGCGGGCCTTCTTGCTCGGTGCCCTGGATCCGGTCGAGCAGCAGCCGGAAAGCGTGCCGGCCGACCTCGCCGAAGTTCTGCCTGACCGTCGTCAGCGGCGGCCAGAAGTAGGCGGCCTCGGGCACGTCGTCGAAGCCCACCACGCTCACGTCCTCGGGGACGCGCCGGCCGGCCTCGCGCAGGGCCCGCAGCACCCCCAGGGTCATCTGGTCGTTGGCCACGAAGACCGCCGTGACCGACGGATCGCCGGCCAGCCGCTTGCCGAGCCGGTAGCCGGAGTAAGCGCTCCAGTCACCGGCCGCCGCCTCGGGCACCGGCCGCCCCTCGGCCTCCAGAACGGACCGCCACCCCTCGACCCGTCCCCTGGCGTCGATCCAGTTGGGAGGGCCGGACAGGTGCCAGACCGTCTCGTGACCGAGGCTCAGCAGATGTCGCGTCGCCCGTACGGCGCCACCACGCTGGTCGACCATGACGACGGGGACCGGGATGTCCTCCCCGGCGTCCACCGCGACCACCGGGAGACCGGGTGAGAGGTGGCGCAGGCCGTCGGCGGCCGACTCGTGGGGAGCGACGATGACGATGCCGTCGACCGACTGCGCGCGCAACCGCTCGACCCCCTCACCGATCGACCTGCGATTCAGCGCGCCGAGGCTGGCGATGTTGACCATGTAGTCGTTCTGCCTGGCCGCCTGCTCGATCGCGTAGAGCGTGGAGGCGGGCCCGTACAGGGTGGTGTCGAAGCTGACCACGCCGAGCACACCCGAGCGGCCCGTGACGAGCTGGCGCGCGGCCGGGTTGGGCCGGTAGCCGAGCTTGTTCACCGCCGCCATGACGCGCGCCCGGGTCTCGGGGCGCACCCTGTCGGGCGCGTTCAGTGCTCGCGACACGGTCATGGCGGAGACCCCGGCGAGCTCGGCGACGTCGTCGAGCACCGCCGGTCTGGTCCGCGCCCTGCCGTCGTCGGAGCTCGGTGTCATGGGTTCCTCGCCATGTTTCGCTGGGGTTACCAGAGTGTTTGCGATAACACAGAACCTGTCAATACCGAGGAAGACACCTTTCCTCCACTCTGCCCGGAGAGCTGGATTTCCCTTCCCAGCCGGAGTTTCTTCCCGAATCGTGACACCGGATACTCTTGACGCCCTAGCTGATAGCGCTAACAATCAGAGCCCGACAACCACCCCTTCCGACCCGCACACAAGGGCGCCGGGCAGGACCTGAGAGAGGTGGACATCGTGGAAGAGCGTCAGGCGTCCTGGAGTACGGGTGGCACCAGGACGGCGAGCCCGCAGGGCGGGTGCGCCGGGAGCCGGCGCACGACCCCGGCCAAGGGCACCAGGGTCGTGCTGGCGCGGACGGTTCCCGCGCGGCCGGCCGGCCTGCGCACGACGGCGCTCGCCGCCCGGCAGACGCACCTGGAGTTTGCTCTTCGCGGCCGTTTAGGGCGAGCCCCGGTGCCGGCCCGAGGGCCGTGTCGAGGGCCGTGTCGAGGGACTGCGGAAGCTGTACGAGGAGCGTCTGGGCCGACGGCGGACGGGCGCACCGGTTCAGCCGGTCTTGCCCACCCTCGCCTCCTCCAGGAGCACCAGGGCCAGCGCGTCGGCGGCGTCGACACGGCCGAGGGAGCCCGCGGCGCCGGCCATGGCGGCACGGGCGCCCGGATCCCGCAGGAGCGCGTCCAGCTCGGCCAGGAGCGCCTCGGCGGTGGGACCGTTCTCCAGCAACGCCCGGGCGGCACCCGCCTCGGCGAGGTAGCGGGCGTTCTGACGCTGCTCGTCGGCGGCGGAGGGCACCAGGGGGATGAGGACGGACGCCTTGCCCACGGCGGTCAGCTCGGCGACGGTGCCCGCGCCGCTGCGGGAGACCACGACATCGGCCGCGGCGAACACGTCGGCCAGCTCCGCACCGACGTACGGCACGGGATGGTAACGATCGCGCAGCCGCTCGGGGAGCCCCGCGGCGGTACGGGTGAGCTGGCCGATCCAGTCGGGGCCGCACTGGTGGAGCACCTGCGCCCTGGCGAGCAGTTCGGGCAGGATCGTCTCGACCATGGTGTTGATCTGACGGCTGCCCTGCGCGCCGCCGGTCACGTAGACCACCGGCAGGTCGGGTGAGAGCCCGAAGTGGCGCCGTCCGGCGTCGACGTTGCCGCGCAGCAGATGGGGACGGACCGGGTTGCCGGTGACCACGGCACGGTCGCGCACCCCGGCGGGCAGGTGCTCGATCGAGGAGGGGTGGGTCAGCGCGATCCGCCGGGCGAAGCGCGACAGGATGCGGTTGGCCAGACCCAGCGAGGTGATCTGCTCGTGCATGACCAGCGGGCGGCCCAGCACCCGGGAGGCGACGCCCAGCGGCACGCAGACGTACCCGCCGGTCGACAGCACCACGTCGGGGCGGTAGCGGGCGGCGATGCCGAAGGCCTGGAGCACGCCGACGGGGATCCGGAACATGTCCACGAGGTTGGTGACCAGCTCACGCGGGTTGGGCGAGCGCCTGAGCTTCCCGGCCTTGATGGCCCGGAACGGGATGCCGTGCTCCGCCGCGATGCGGGCCTCCAGGCCGGTCGCCGTACCGACCCAGAGCACGTCCAGGCTGAGCCCCCGCGCGCCGGCATGGTCGCGCAGGGCCGCGACTGTGGTCAGCGCGGGGTAGGTGTGGCCACCGGTTCCACCTCCGGTGACGAGCAACCGCAGGGTCCGGTGATTGCCGGCGTCCATGTCTGTCCATCCTTCCGATATCACGACGGTCCATGTTCGCGGTGTGCCGGACTGCTCCTGAGCCCCGGGCACGCCACCCGGGCCTCCGACGAAGATCCACTGACGAGCGACCGCAGGGTCCGGTGAATGCCGGCCTCCATATGTCGGTTCATCCTTCCGATGTGACAATGGTTCGTGTTCGCGGGGCGCACCGGAGTTCTCCGGGGCCCCGGGCACGGTACCCGAGGTCTCAGCGAAGATCCACATTGCCCTTCGTCGCCGGGCGGTCGCGCCCGGTGGTTTCTCCGACACGCCCGGCATCCGGGAGCGTCACTCGAACGGCGCACGGCATTCGTTGCGGTGAGTACCGTATGTGACATGGATTTGACGGAAGAGCATTTCGCCGGGGCGTCGGAACGTCTTGGTGACGCGCTGACGGTGCTCCGGCAGCGAGCCGGGGCCGGCGCGGAGGCGCTGGACTATTTCGGTGACATCGCCGAAGAGCTGCATCCGATCGGATCCTGGCTACGGCGACCGGCTCAGGCCGGGGAGTGGCCGCACCACATCATGCCTCCCGTCTACGGCCTACTGTTCGCCCAGGCGTGGTCGCTGGCCTTTCCCGGCGAGGCACCTTCGGTCTTCCCCCACGGCGCGGAGCGGACCGAGTCCGGGTGGACCGTGCAGCGGGCCACCATCTGGTTCGGCGACACCTACGTTCCCGGGTGGCTGGATGTGAAGGCGCCGTTGATCGTGATCGGTTCGCTGGTGGTGGAAGGGCTTCTCGACGACGGCGACGTCTCGGAGAGCTATCTCGCGGTGACCGGTGACCTGCGGGCCCGCGCGATCCACAGCGCGGCGGACCACCTGGTGCTCGGCACCGTCGCCGCGGGAGTGATCTTCTGTTCCGGAAACGACGGCTCCCTCGTCGCGGGCGGGGACATCATGGCGGACCTGTTCGTGCCCGCCGAGCACGCGTACGAGCACTACGGCCTGCTGCGGGCCGGTGTGGTCGGCGTCGGCGACCGCGCCGACATCGTGGCCGAGCGGCTGGCGCCGTGGCTGCCCTCGGGCTACGTCCGCCTCGGCGGGCTGGGCGAGCCGGTGGACCGCTGGCGTGTCCTGCAGGAGGCCGCCGCCGGGCGGTCACCGGTGCTCGCCCAGCCCCGGCCGGTGATGCTCCCGCCGCCGGCGCTCCTGCTCTCGGCCCTCGCCGCACCGGCCGGGGTGACGGAGCTCGACCTGTCCGGCAGCCGCCTGCACCGCATCCCCGAGGACATCTCGGCCCTCACCTCGCTGACCCGGCTGGACCTGGAGCACACACCGCTGACCGGCCTGGACGGCATCGAGGGTCTGCGCATGCTGGAGCACCTGTCGATCAGGAACACGCCCGTGCGGTCGCTGGCCCCGCTCCAGGCGCTGAAGGATCTCCGTCACCTCGACGTCTCCTACTGCGAGGACGTCCAGGACTGGGCCGTGCTCCTCGACCTGCCCTCGCTCGACACTCTCGTCGCGCACGGCTGCGCCCTTCCGGCGCACGTACGCGCGCTGCTCGTCGCCAGGCTCGGCGACCGGATCATCGGGCGGGGCTAGGGCCTGTCCCGCGGATCTTGCCGTGGCGAGGATCGGCCAGGTGGTGTCTCGCAAGGCGGAGGAGGGAGCCGCAGCCGTGCTGCGGTGACCGACGACAACGCGGCGAGGCGCCGCCTGGGCGACCGCAGTAGGCAAAAGATCCAAGGGCCAGGGCCTAGGCGAGGAGGACGGCCGGGCCCCGGCAGGGGCACCGGCCGAAGAGCTCTCACAGGCCGTAACGGCTCTTGAGATGGCGCCACCAGACGCGGAACATCCACTTGTCGAACTCGGTGATCTGACTGGCGCTTCCCGCCTTCATGAGGAAGCCTCCGACGCCGGTGGGCGGCCAGTCGTAGAAGTCGTCGAGGCCGAAGCTGTGTCCCAGCTCATGGAGCAGTATGTGTATGTTGTCGGCGTTGAGGTTGTTCACGTAGTACTCACTGCCGATGCGCTGGCCCCAGTCGCCGCCCGCGCCGCCGCTCATACCCGCGGTGAGCCACAGGGACATGTCGTAGTGGCGCGCGAGACCGCCGGGGCAGTTGGGATACTGGCCGTTCTGGTTGAACAACCGGCCGCAGGGCTGGGCGCACTGGGGGGGCGTTCTCACGGATGTCGTTGACGTACACGTCCACGGAGCTGTCGCTCCACTGCAGGGTGGCGCGGTCGCGCACGGCCCAGCCGACCACCTTGACCGGGACGTTCGCGTACGGCCAGCCGTTGTGGCCGGCCATCACGTCCATCCACTTCTTGAACTGCCGGGCGAGCGAGGCGTGGATCTGGTCGCGCAGGGTGGCCGAGACCGGTGCCGAGGAGTCCCACCGCACGCAGTAGTTGATGCTCCCGCCGTTGGCCATGACCTGGTCCCAGCCGTAGTTGCGGAAGGCGGAGGGCCCGGGGTTGTAGGTGCTCTCGACGTGCTGCCAGACCTGGTTGAGCGGGGTGACGAGGCTGGCCGGCGGGCTCCAGCCGGTGCCGCCGCCTCCCTCGCCAGGTGACTCGGTGGCGTAGACCTTCACCTCCAGCAGGCCGACCGAGCCCGCGCCGCTCTGCAGCAGCACGCGCAGCCTGGTCGTGGTGACGCCGGTGAAGGTGACCCTGTTGTAGGCGTTGACCGCCGTCGGGTAGCCACTCGCGCCGGCGACGTCGGCGTAGGCGCTCCCGTTCCAGTACTGCAGCCTCCAGGACGCGGGCACGCGCACCCCGCCGTTGTCGTCGAAGAAGTACAGTTCGGCGGAGTTGAGCCGCTGCGGCCCGCTCCAGGTCAGCTCGGCCCACTGGGTGCCGGTCTCGGGCCAGGTTCCCCAGCGCGGGTTGGCGGAGTCGTTGGAACTCGCCGGGGTGAACCCGTCGTTGATCGCGTTCACCGACTCCCAGGGGGAGGTGTAGGACGCCGACGCGATGGCCGAGCCCGCCACGTTGACCGCGCCGCCCCCGCCGCCGGAGCCCTGGGTGACGGTGACCGTCACATCCGAGGTGGCCGAGGAGGTGCCGTCACTCGCGGTGAGCCGCACCGTGTAGGTGCCCGCGACGGTGAACGAGGCCAGCGTGACGGCCGCGGTCGGCGCGGTGAAGACGGCCGTCCCCGGACCGCCGACCAGCGACCAGGCGGTGCTCAGGGTGCCGTTCGGCAGCGCGTCGTCCTTGACGGTGCCGAGCAGCCGCACCTGTGCGGGCTGGTTGTAGGCGGGATCCTTTCTGGCGAGGACGTACGGGGCCTGGTTGGTCGCGGCGGGCGGGCTGCCCGCGGAGTTGTAGATCTTGACCTCGGTGAGGCCCGTCCTGAGGCCCGCCCGGTGAGTCATCAGCACCCGGACCCGCTGGGCGCCGATCGCGGGGAAGCGGACCCGGTTGTAGTTGGACACCGGCGCCGCCGGGCTCTTGGCCTGGTTGGGGACGGTGACCCAGGTGCTGCCGTCGTGATACTGGATCTGGTACATCGCGGGTTCGGCGTAGCCTCCCGCCGCCCGGTCGTTGCGGAAGTGCAGCCGCACCTCGTTGAAGGTCTGCGACGAGCCGAGGTTGATCTCGTACCAGTCCTGAGCGTTGGCCGAGCCCTTGGCACCCCAGATCGGATCGTTGATGGTGTAGCCGTCCACCGCCGCGGCCGTGGTGGTTCCGGACGCTGTGTAGGAGGCCGTGGCGGCCCGGCCCTGGGCGAGGTTGGCCGGGGCGGCGCCGGTGGTGAGGTTGACCCCGGCCTTGGCGAACATGTCGACCACCCGGGCGTCGGTCTGCACCACCTGGGTGGGCGCCTGCATGCCGGGCATCGCACCGAACGTCCTGCACCTGGTTGAACTGGTTGGTCACCCCGCTCACCTCGACGGGGAGCCTCGCCAGGTTCACGTCGGCGCCAGGGGCGAACGAGAGCCCGTCGTAACCGCCGATACGGCGCGGTCTGGCCCCCAGCCCCGCCGGCTTGGCCCAGACGGCGCCCTTTGCACCGGCCGTCTGCTCCGAGGTCAAGCCGAGATGTCCGCCTGTTTCTCGGCTTTCCCGCTTTGTCGTCAGCCGCGGAGAGCGGATCCACACGTCCAGGGTCGTTGGCGTACCGGTGGCGTCAGTGGCACACCTTTCGGTACGGCAGGTCCGGGATGTGCTCTCGCCACTCGGCCTCCGTCAGCGCCCGGCCCGCTCGCACGCACACGGCCGCGACGGCCCGCTCAGGCGCGGTCGGGTAGGAGATCAGGTCCCGGTGCCACCCAGCGGCCCTGAGGGTGCCGTCCGCGTCGAATGCCAGGGAGGCGAGGAGGTCGGTGGGCCCGGCCAGCGGCGGTCCGATCGGCCGGCTGGTCACGGGGTCCCAGAGGCGGATCTCGCCCGGAGTGCCCGACGCGAGCAGCGTCCCGTCGGAGGAGAAGGCGACCGCGTTGATCGCGTTCTTGCCATGCTGGACGAGGCTGAGGCGCTTGCCGGTCCTGGCGTCCGACACCGCGACGCGACCTTCCTCCACTCCGACGGCCACGAACCGCCCATCCGGGCTCACCGCCGCGGCGGAAAACGAGATCGTGCCGGGACTCTCCCAAGGACTCGGCTCTCCCGACGGTTGATCCGTCATCTTGCCGTCGGTGGAGAGCACCCGCCCATACGGCAGGAGGGCCAGCGCCCCGCCGTGGGGGAGGCGGAGGCCTCCGGCCGTCTTCCGCGTCCGCAGATCCCACGATCTGCTGACCTCGATGCCGTCCTCGCTGACGGAGGAGACGACCAGCGTCCTGCCGTCGGGGCTGAACGCGCGGGCGAGCTGGGCTACCTTGCCCGGATCGTCGAGGTCGGGGAGACGGCTCAGGGTGGCCACGTCCCACAAGGTGGTGCGGGCGGGACCCGGCCGCGGGCTGACGGCGAGGGTCCGGCTGTCCGGACTGAAGATCACGTGAGCGTAGCCGGCGGGCTCCTCCGCCGCCTTCAGCTCGCCCAGCAGGCGGCCTCGCGCCACGTCCCAGAGCTCGACGGTCGTGGCGGGGCGGCCGGCGAGGGCGAGCACCCGGCCGTCAGGGCTGAGAGTGGCGTCCGCCCGCTGGGAAACCCCCAGCGTCGGGGGGCGGAGGTAGGCGGAGACGTCGAGGGAGACGATCGAGAACGGAGGCTCGAAGGTGCTGTAGCGGAGGGTCCCGCCGTCCGCGTCGAATCTCACGAGAGCGGCCGCCCCGCTGTCCAGCGGGTATTCGGCGATCCTGGCCCGGTCGGCCACTCGCCACAGGGTGATGTGACCGGGGTCGACGACGGCGAGGTGACGGCCGTCCGGGGTGTAGGCAAGCAGGTCGTCGCCGAAGGCGTTCCGCCAGAGGGCACCCGGCGCCTCCAGCGGCTCGTCAGCGGGCTTTCCCGACGCCACATCCCAGAGCAGGACGTCGTGGTGACGCGCGATCGCCAGAGTTCGGCCATCGGGCGAGAACTTGATGGCGTGAATCGCCACTCCCTTGGGCAGCGTGGGAACGGGAAGCCGTCTGGCGCTGGAAAGGTCCCAGATCTCGGCCGCCCCCTCCTGGTGGAACAGCGCCGCGTAACGGTCTCCTGGGCTTACCGCCACGCTGTCGAACGAGCCGCGGTCCAGCAGCGGTTTGCCGTCGCCCACCCGCCACAGCTGGGTCCGCTCCCGGTCAGTCCTCGCCCAGAACACCCGGGTGCCGTCGCCGAACTCGGCATGCATGAGGTTCTCGTACCGTTCGCCGAGCGGTTTCCCCGAGCGCGCGTCCACCAGCCTGACGGTGTCGTCCCCCGCGAGCAGCAGGGTCAGCCCGTCGCGGCTCACCGAAGCCGTGTCCGAGTCTCCCGACGCCGAGTCGGAAAAAGCGCGGATCCGTTCGTGGGTGGCGACGTCCCAGACGCGCACGCCGTCCTCGTCCGCCGCGTACAACGTCCGCCCGTCACCGGCGAGCCAGCTGTACTCCGACGAGAAGACATCCAGCCGGGACTGGGCCAGCGACCCGTAGAGCGCGGTACGCGCCTCGTCGACCGGCGAGATCCGCCAAGCGGCGGCGCTCAGCAGCATCGCGGCCCGCGGATCGGTGGATCGCAGGGCCTCCGCACGCGCGGAGACCGAGCGTGCGGTCGCCTGGTCGAGATTGGCGGCGAGGGTCACGCCCTGCCGTACGGCTACGGCCACCGCGCTCAGGGCGATCGCGAGCAGCAGCGCGAGACCGGCGGTCACCAGCCGGCGGACGCGGCCGCGCCGCCGTGTGAGATCCGTACCCGCGTCGAGGAACGAACGCTCCAGCGCGTTCAGGGTCAGATGGCGCCGGCCGGTGGCCGCCCACCACAGGGCGGATTCCAGGGTCCGGCCCTGCGGGGGGTCGCCGTGGCCGTCGCGCCAGCGCCGGGCGGCGGTGGCGAGCTCGCGGTGCACCACGAGCCCAGGACGCTCGGCCTCCACCCACTCCCGGAGCCGGGGCCAGGCCCGTAGCAGGGCCGTCCGGGAGATCGTGACCTCGTCCCCGCCGGAGGTGACCAGGCCGGCCGCGGCGAACGCCGCCAGCACCTCGTCCGCGCCCGCCGGGAGTTCCGCGCGCTCGACGCGCCGGACCGTGTCCTCGCTGTCGGCGTCGACGCCGACCATGCGCAGGAAGGCCTCGGCGACCAGTCCCCTCGACTCGGGCGTGAGCCGTGCGAAGACCTCCTCCGCCCGCGCGCCGAGCGACGGGTCGCCGGAAGGGGTACGGATCCCCGAGGCGGCCCTGGCCCCGGCCTTCAACGGGTCGATCCCCCCTCCGAGCAGGCCCATCAGCAGTTCGCGGGCAGTGGGGCGGGAGGCGGGATCCTTGTCCAGCGCCGAGGCGACGAGGGCACGCAGCGGGTCGTCGAGGTCGCCCAGATCGGGGTCGAGCGACAGGACTCGGTACATGACGGCACCCAGGCTGTCGGCCCGGAAGGGGTCGCGGCCGGTGGCCGCGAACAGGATGATCGCTCCCCACGCGAACACGTCGGCCGGCATGCCGGCGCGCTGCCCGGTGAGGACCTCCGGCGCCATGTAGGTCGGCGTCCCGGCGACCAGGCCGGTGGAGGTCAGCGACATCTCCACGGTCCTGGCGATGCCGAAGTCGATCACCCGGGGTCCGTCGGGACCGAGCAGGACGTTGTCGGGCTTGAGGTCGCGGTGGATGACCCCGGCCTCGTGGATCGAGGTGAGCGCGGTGGCGACGGCGACCGCGAGCCGGTGCAGGTCGGCACCACCGAGCCGGCCGCGCTCGCGCAGGAACCCCCGCAGGCTGGGCCCCTCGATGTACTCGCTGACGATGTACGGTTTCGGCGCCGCGAGGTCGTGGCCGAGCACCCTGGCGATGCAGAACGAGGCGACCCGCTCCGCGGCGGTCACCTCCCGCGCGATGCCGTGGTTCAGCCCGGGATCGCCGTAGAGGACCTTGACCGCCACCCGCAGGCCGTCGTCGTCATAGGCCTCGTAGACGACGCCCTGCCCGCCCGAGCCCAGGCGCCCGGCCAGCCAGTAGGCCCCCAACCGGACCGGATCCCCCGGTAACAGCTCGCCACTGCCCGCCATGTCCCCCCCGTTCCGTTTGATTTTCATACGGTTAGTCGGAGCGTGGGCGGACTTTGTTCACGCCCGACGGCCTCACCCGGAGACGACCCGCGGTCGTCACCCGTCGCCGCCTCGCACGCCCGGAACACACCCGGATCCGGGCCGGCGCCGGGTGTCGATCGTGCGGCGTTCGCCGTCGCGCCGGCGGCCCGGCTCCGGCAGCACGGCGTGCCGGTCGGCCTCACCGCCGTCGACGACCTCGTCAACGCGCTGGCGGCCTCCCCTCCGGACTCGCTGCCGAGGCTGTACTGGGCCGCCCGCATCAGCCTGGTACGGCGGGTCCACCGCCCGCGAGTGCAGCAGGGCGCCGAACCTCCGCGGGTCGTGCACGTTCAACTCCACGTCGAGGTCGGCGGCCCGGCCGGCGAACAGCTCGATCAGGCCGGGGGCCACGTACTCGGCGAACAGGCTCGACGCGGCGACGCGCGGCAACCGCCGGCCGCGGGCCGCCTGGCCCGCCTCAACGATCGTGCGCTCCTGCAGGCTGAGCATCTCCATCGCGCGGCTCGCCAGCCGCAGGCCACCGGGGGGAAGGCGAGCCCGGAGGCCGTCCGCGTGAACAACTGGCCGCCGAGCTCCCTGCGCAGCTGGCCGATGTGCAGCGAGACGGCGCCTCCGACACCTCCAGCTCCCCCGCCGCCGGCTTTACCGAACCGAGCCGTACCACTGTGGCGAACGCGCGTAGCTGGGTGGGTGTCACGCGTGGAACGCTACGGCACGAGCTTCACGAGCAACAGGGAGATCACTGGGGGCTCCGTAGGGCGGCGGGCGATCAGCGGGCACGGGGTGCCGCGAGGCGCAGGGGCGGGGTGTGGATGTCGAACGGCAACCGCCGCTGGGCCAGGATCGAGTGGGGCACCGAGTCGGGGGTGGTCAGGCCGAGCTGCTCGAAGACGCGGAAACGCGCCGAGACGGCGGTGAGATGCCGGGGGCGCATCGGCGGGTGCCAGATGCTGTAGGTGCCGATGTGCCCGTCGCGGCGGCGATACCAGCCGAGGGTGGGATGGGTGAGCATGGCCATCCACTCGTGCTCGCCGTCGAAGCCGTCGAGCCGTACGGAGCGCGCGCCGGTCCCGACCGCCTCGCAGGCGGCGTTGTCGGCCTCCAGCCGCCAGCGCGCGGGGGTCGCCTCCCAGCTCGCGGCGATGTCGATACGCGTGCGGTCCCACGGCATGCCCCACAACCACTTCGGCACGGCGACCAGCGGATGATCGAGTCCGGTGCAGAAGAACCAGACCCCGGGTCCGCCGGCCGTCGTGACGTACGCCCGGTAGTTGATCTGGCCGCAGCCGATGGCCACGGGTGGCAGGAAGCGGAAGTGGAAGTCGCGGTCGCGGAAGGCGACCGCGGAGACCAGCGCCCCGTTACCCCCGTCCTCGAAGGTGAACTCGGCGGGGGCGAAGCCCTCGGGCAGCAGGCGGGCGAGCGCGCCAGTGGGCACCCGGTAGCTGACGATCGCGAAGTCGTCCAGCTCCGTCCGCGCGTGGTGCCAGCGCGGCGACGGTCTCGGGGTCCCGTTGAAGGCCATGAGCGCACAGGGTAGGGCAGGCGAGGGTCACCTGGACGGCGCGGAACGAGAAGACCTACGCGGGGTCGCCGAACCAGGTGGCCAGCGCCTCCCGGAGGCCGAAACTCACGGGGTCGCCCGTTTCCTCGTCAGGGGCCGCCCAGGCGACGTAGCCGTCCGGGCGGATCAGCAGCCCGGCGGGGACCCGCCGCCTGGAAGTGGCGGTGACGACGTCCACCCGGTCCTTCCAGCCCGCCGCCGTCTCATCCAGCTCGTCGCCCCCACCGAGGTCGAGGAGGAGCGGCCGGGCGCCGTGCGTCAGGTCCGCGAGCCGCACGGTGCCCGCGTCCGTGGCGAGGGAGAGATCCGGTGCCGGGCGGCCGAGGAGGGGGTGCGACGCCGGACGGGCACCCCCCATGTCGTAGCGGATGTCCGAACCCGCCATGAGCTCGGCGATGTGCCGCCGGTTCTCCTGGTGTTCGAGCAGCTCGGCGAAGAGCGCGCGCAGCGCGGTGACCTCTCCCCCGGGCGCGAGCAGGGCGGCCTGCGCCTGAGTGTGCATGACGACCCGCCGGCCCACGGGGTGCCGTTCATCGTGGTAGGTGTCGAGCAGTCCCGGCGGCGCCCAGCCGTGAACCTCGGCGGCGAGCTTCCAGCCGAGGTTCACGACATCCTGCAGGCCGAGATTGAGCCCGGGGCCGCCGACCGCCGAGTGGACGTGCGCGGCGTCCCCGGCCACCAGCACGCGACCGGCGCGGTAGCGGTCGGCCAGCCGGGTGTTGCCGCCGGTGAGGCGGCGGAGCAGATGGGGTCCTCGACTCGCGGGCGGGGTCATCGGCAGGTCGGCCCCGAGCACCCGGTGCACGCTGTCACGCAGCTCCTCCAGGGTCATCGGCACCCGCTCGTCGATCTGCTCCCGCCGCCCCCACTCCATGGTGGTCACGAGGTGCACGCCCGGCTCGAACGACGCGAGGGCGAACACGCCGTGTGCGGTTCGGTGGATCATGAACGGCCTCCAGCGCGCCCCGGCCAGCAGCAGCTCGCCGGTCGCGGGGTCGAGCACGGAGGCGGGCAGGACGGCGTGCGCGCTGCGCGACACGACGTCCTCGGCGGTGACACCGGGGAAGCCGATGCCCACCCGCTTCCGTACCACGCTGTGGGCTCCGTCGCAGCCGACCAGATAGCGGGTGCGCAGCTCGTAGTCTCCGTCGGGGGCGTGGACGGCGACCGTGACACCGTCCCCGTCCTGCGCCAGGTCCACCAGTTCGTGGCCGCGCCGGATCTCCACCCCGAGCTCCAGCGCCCGCTCATGGAGCAGCTGTTCCAGGCGGCGTTGCGGGATCGGGAGGGTGTGCAGCGGGCCCGGGTCCAGCGTGCTCAGGTCCAGGGGCATGCCGCCGAACATGAAGAACGGCACGGGAACCGGGGGCTGTGAGGTACCGGTGAACCGCCGGTACAGGCCCCGGCTGTCGAGAACCTGGACCACCTGCCCGACCAGGCCATTGGCCCTGGGCTCCTCGCCCGGCTGCGGCAACCGCTCCAGCAGCACCGGGCGGACGCCTGCCAGGCTCAGCTCGCAGGCCAGCATCAGCCCGTTCGGGCCGCCGCCGGCGATCACGACGTCAACGGACATCACAAACCTCCTTGATCGGATGAGGGAGCGGGCGCGATGGCACACCGCCCGCCGGGGGCCGGCGGAACAGCCATGGCCCGTATACGGCCACGCGTCGAAACCGTCTCGGTGCCCGCGTACCGCCCGCGAATGTCAATATAGGTTGACACCGACCCTACGTCAACCCTAGTTGACGAGAGGTCTGTGCCCTCCCCCGAACACCGGGGAGCACATCTGGAAGCACGGCCGCGACCGTGCCCGGTGGCCGTGTTCGCGTCAACGGCCGCGGCCGGGATCCTCCGGGTTCCCCCCTGCCGGGAATTGCTGCCAGGATCGGCACATGGTGAGGATCGGACAGGTGGTGCTGGGCGTCACCGACATGCGACGTGCCGTCGACTTCTGGACGCGGGCGCTGGACTACGCACCCCGCGAGGGCGAGACCGGGGACGACTGGACCGTGATCGACCCGGTGGAGGGGAACGGCGTCCCGCTGGCACTCGACGTCAGCCGGACACCGGCGCGCCGGCATCCCCGGATGCACCTCGACCTGTTCGCCCCCGACGCCGCCGGGCAGGCGTCAGAGGTGGAGCGGCTGGTGTCACTGGGGGCCGAACGGGTCGCCTGGGACCTCTACCCGGACGACCCCGACTTCGTGGTCCTCGCCGACCCCGAGGGCAACGTCTTCTGCGTCATCGACCTCAGTCACGGCTGAGAACCGGAGCGCGGCCACCCGGCCGGGCCCGTCCCGCCCCGTATCCAGGCGGTTTCCCGCCAGGCACGCCATGCGGCCGACTACGACATGGGGCTCCTGCACGAGCGCGTGGCGGCCCGGGTGTCACCCGCCGGAGGGGTTACCCCGGGCCGGGTCTCAAGGCGTACCTGGACGACATCGCGACGGGCCGACACCGGCGAGAACGGCTCCCTAGGCGGCCACGGCGGGCGAACGGTCACCGGCGATGCGAATGGCGAGGCCCGCGAGCACGGTGCCCATCAGGTAGCGCTGCACGCGCATCCAGGTGGGCCGCCGGCCGAGGAAGGTCGCGACCGAGCCCGCGGTCAGCACGATCATCGCGTTGACCGACAGGGCGATGACGATCTGGGTGGCTCCCAGCAGGAGGCTCTGCGTGCCGACGTCCCCCCGGGCCGGATCGACGAACTGGGGCAGCAGCGACACGTACAGGATGGCGATCTTGGGGTTGAGCAGGTTGGTGACCAGCCCCATGGAGAACAGCCGCCGCGGCGGGTCCGCGGGGAGGGCGCCGGGGGCGAAGATCGGCTCACCGCCGGGCCTGACCGTCTTCCAGGCCAGCCAGAGCAGGTACCCGGCGCCCGCGAGCTTGACCGCGACGTAGACGGCGGGCACCATCGCGAAGATCGTGGCGATCCCGGCCACCGCCGCCAGCAGGTAGACCAGGAAGCCCGCCGCGACGCCCGCCAGGGAGATCAGCCCGGCCCAGCGCCCCTGCGTCACGGACCGCGACACCAGGTAGATCATGTTGGGGCCGGGAGTGAGCACCAGGCCGAGGGCTACCGCGGCGATACCCGCGAGGGCGCTGACAGAGATCATGGGCACATCATCGAGCATCCCTCCTGCCGGGAGAACAGCCAATTTTCAGAATTGGCCTGGTAACCATCGATTCCGGCCGCCGACCGATCGGACCAGGGCCCGGAGACGCCCTCGCCCCGGCAGTGAAGCCCCTGGCCAGGCTCGCCCGGTTAAGGACACCCGATATGACAGATGAATTCTAGTATCGGTAGTGATAAATGGCGTTGACGGTGGCATACGTGTTGAAGTCGGCATCGCCGTTGTAGTAGTTCCACCAGGCCTTTTCCAGGCGCGAGTCGACAACGGAACATCGGCTGGTGCGAGAACCACCACGCTTGATGGAGCCTATATAGACCTGCCCCTTTCCCACTACGCGCCCGTTGACCCGGAGGGTGCACTTGCCCCCCACCCAGTCGATGTGACGACGGCTCTTGTTCGTGACGGTGACATGGATCACACAGGCGGTCTCACACCATCCGAAGCGCAGCTTGAGCCGGATTCCAGGGGCCTCCGCGGCCGCGGCCGAGGGAACGGCGACAAGCGCGGCGGCGCACAGGAGAGCACTTATCAGAGCGATCAAACGTCTCATGGCATGCCTTAATCCGGAAATCACCATATTTAACCGATAATTTCACGTGACTCCATTCACCACAACGCTGTTCATCGATGGCCCGCCAGGGCCTCATCGAGGTTCTTCGCCCTGACAACGCAGACCACGGACACGCCTCGGGAAAAGGCGGAACGCCATGCACTCGCCCTTCACCACGAAAAGGCCGTCTCCGGCACCCCCGCCGGCGGGCGGCGAGACCTCGCCTCAGAACTCCCCGAAGCCCCGGCACCGCCCACCTGGCCCATCGGCCGGCGCGGCGGGGAGGCTGCGCGACCCGCGGTCAGGCCTCGTGGAAACGGATGTCGCGAGATGACGCCTCAGGGGCGACGAAGTCGAGCAGGCGTGCTCCCTCCACCTCCAGGTCCGCCCGCTCCCCCGCGCTCACCGGCGCGAACAGCTTCACCTCCAGGATCGCCTCGCCCCGTTTCCCCGTCACCTTCCACATTCCCCGTACAAAGCCGTCGACCAGTACCGTCGCCTTGATGATGCCGTTGACCGTGAAGATCCGTCCCCGATACTCCTCCTCCGTGATCCGGGTCCTGGTCCGCGGGGCGAACGACAGCAGCGTGTTGTCGAACTCCGACAGGTAGCGCACCGGGGCAGGGGTCTCGGGGCTGGGGCGCGGCGCCTCTGGCAGGTCGAACAGCTCCGCGCCGTCCTCGGTCGCGAAGGTCCGCAGGCCCATCCCGCGGACGATCTCCCCCAGACGGGTCATGCCCGACCACTGCTGGACGTCCATCACCGTGGCGGGACCGTAGGCGGCGAGATAGCGGCGGATCGCCTCCTCGGCGGAGGGCCGCTCCTCCTGCGACCGGCCCAGCCATGCCTCCGCGGTGGTGTGGGTGGCCTGGCCACCCACACCCCAGATGCCTCTCGGCGGGACCTGCACCAGCGCCAGCGTGTTGCGCACCCCGGCGGCCAGGGCGTCGGCGGGGGAATCCGGCCACCGCTCCCGCAGCACCGCCCCGAGCTCACGGAAGGTCAGCGGACGCTCCTCCACCAGCTCGCGCCCCGCGGCGGTCAGCTCGTCCAGGTCCACGCCGGCCAGGCCCTTGCTGTGCGTACCCCGCAGGCCCCGCGCCAGCAACGGTCCCAGCAGCGGGCGAAGCGCCAGGCAGTCGTCGGCGGTGACCAGGTGGATGGTGGAGCGCATCAGCGCCAGCCTCACCACCAGGCGCTCGTTGATCAACCGGGCGAGGTCGTCGTGGGCGAACCCGGCCAGGCGTGCCCAGAGCCCGACGTAGGGAGGGTTGGGGGCCTGTGCCTGCATGCCGTACAGGTGCCGGACCGCCTCCAGCGCGGACAGCTCGGCGCGGGCCAGCAGCAGCTGCCGCTCCAGGGTGGCCCGGTTGAGCGCGCGCCGACTGAGCACCTCGGGCATGCGTGTCCTCTCATCGCGAGTCGCGGCGGCGCGGCCTCGTCTTGATCCACTTCAAGCTACCAGAACGGAATAATTCACCCCACACGGCTTCCAGCGGGCGGTGCCAGGTCAGAGGGTCGGCGGCACCCACACATACGGCGTCGTCGTCGTGATCGCCTCCAGCCCGAGCCTGGCCAGGATCGGGCGGCTGGCATCGGAGGCGTCCACCTGCACCAGCCGGAAACCTCGCGCCACCGCCAGCTCCGCCCGGTACGACACCATCGCCCGGTAGATACCCCTGCCCCGCCACTCCTTCAGGGTCGAGCCGCCCCACAGGGAGACGAAGTCGGTGCCCTCGTGGAAACGCACCCATGCCGCGCACACCAACTGCCCGCCCGCCTCGGCGATCACCACCGTGCACGGATCTCCAGGACCGGCGAGCTCGCGCTCCAGCATGCCGGGCAGCCAGCCGTGGTCGGCATCCCAGACCGTCTCCTCCAGCTCGCGGATGCGCTCCAGGTCATCCCGCCCCGCCACCTCGCGCAGCCGCACCCCGGCGGGTGGCACATGGGCACCGGCCAGCTCACCGGCCTCGCCGACGAGCACCGTCTCCCGCTCCCCCGCCTCGAACCCGGCCACCACGAGCCGCTCGGGCAGGTCGGCGGGCAGGTCATAGCCGTGGTACTTCCACTCGACCTCGCGCCCGACCCGGGTGAAGAAGTCCCGCTGGCGCGCGATGAAGGCGTCCAGTTCGACACCCTGCAAACCACCAAGGTCGCGATATGTCAGGAAACCTTGGCCGTGGCCGTTCGACACGACCCTCAGCAGCGGCCCGATCCTCTCGGCCGTGCGACCCGGCATCGGCCGGGCCCGGAGCTGCTCGTCATATGCCCGAAGGTAGGCGGAAACCCGCGATGAGATGTCCATTGGAGACAGCCAACCACACACTTATCGGCTTCGACATGGCGTTATGGACCTAGACACGGTCCAGGCGCCGGTGCGGGAGCGGTGGCCGCTCCACCTCGATCGGATCGCCGGGCCGCACCTCACCGCCCGCCACCACCACGCTCATCACCCCGGCCCTGCGGACCAGCTCACCGTTCTCGTCCCGGCCCACCACCTGCCTGAGCAGGCCCTTCTGGAAACCCTCGATCTGCCCACAGGGATTGCGCAGCCCGGTCACCTCCACCACCGCGTCCCGCCCCAGTCTGAGCAGTGTCCCCACCGGCAGGCCGAGCAGGTCGACGCCCCGGGTGGTGACGTTCTCCCCCAGCTCTCCGGCGGCCACCGAGAAGCCCGCGGCCCGCAGTTCGTCGTGGAGCTCGGCCTGGATCAGATGAACCTGGCGCAGGTTGGGCTGGGTGGGATCCTGCGCCACCCGCGACCGGTGTTTCACGGTCACCCCGAGATGCGCGTCCCCCTCCACGCCCAGCCCGGCCAGCAGCCGGATGGCGGGTTCCGTGAACTTGCCGAAGGTGTGGGTGGCGCTACGGCTGACCGCCGTCACCAGGATGCCCCGGCCTTCAGGCCGGGGAGGAATCGGGAGCGGGAGGGCCGTCAAGGCCCGAGCGTGCTCTGACCGGTCGGTCATTTTGATCGACTTCTTTCCGGGTCGTGTAGCCGTAGCCGTCCGCGCGCTGAAGATGACGGACGTGCCGGTGGTTGATCCCGGCGACGCGGCCGTGCCGGGTGGTGATGTCGAACGAGCCAGAAGAGCGGACCAGGACTCGCCCGGCGTGAACCCCGGCCTTCTTGCCCGCCGGGACGTTCGCCCGGACCAGGTCGCCGGTTTGGAAGCCGTGGTGCCGTTTGCTCCGTGGCCGGACAAGACGGGGGAACCCGTATCGGTCGGGGATGGTGCGGGCGTAGGTGCCGCGCCCGGTCGCCTTGGCCACGAGCACGGTGGACGGCCAGGCGGCCACGCTCTCCAGGTGGCCGACGTGCAGCGCGTCCAACGTGTGGGATTTCGGGGCGCCGGTGCGGGAGCGGTTCCATTTGGTGCGCCCGCCGGAGTCGGTGTGAACGGGCAGGTCGGTGGCTTTCAGGGCCTGCCACAGTGCCCAGCGGGTGGTGTTGACGGCGGCGGCGTCGCGCAGCGGTGCTTTCGCCTGCTTGAGGATTTCCGCGAGGAGGGCGGGCTTGTCCTTGAGGAACTCCTGCACGGGGGTGGCGTTCTTGGTCTGGTTACACGGGATGCAAGCCAGGGTGAGGTTACTGACGCGGTCGGAGCCGCCCCGGCTGCGGGGGTGGATGTGATCGAGGTTCAACGGCACGTCCTGCTTGCCGCAGTAGGCACAAGCGCGCCCCCATTTGGCGAGCAGGTATTCGCGCACCTCGTACCCGGCGAGGGTGCCCTGCTGGTATTCCGCTCCTTCGAGCGGTCGCCCGGCCGATAGGGCGTGGGTGTCGAAGGAGACCTTCTCCACGTGGACGGCGGTCACGGGCGCCCACCGGGTCAGCCGCGCCACCCACGACACGGTGGTGTCGACGCGGTGTCGCAGCGACGGCGCGAGCCACCCTTGCGGTTTGGTGCGGTTGAGGAACCGGGGGGAGCGGTAGCGCAGGTTCGCGCTACGGCGCCGCCGTCGATACCGCGAGCGGGCGGTGAGCTTGTCGCGGATCGCCGCGCCTCGGTGGTCGAGCTGGATCGCATACCGTCCGGCCCGGCTCCCGTCGTGGCCGGTGAACACGGCCAGGCCGGTGTGCTTGGAGCCGGGGTCGATACCGACCTGTAGGCCTGCCACGGTGGAATCGGCAACCGACCGGTCCTTGAGGCGGATGACGAACGGGGTGTGACGCACCACCACCGCCCGCCCGGCCGCCGGCAGACGGCGGGCGCGGGCGGGGTGGCAGGGGTCGAGCGGGTGGCCGCGGGCGTCCAGGACGAACACGGCCGGGTGAACCTCACGGTTCGCTCCCTCGGACACCGAAGCGCCCTC